>NZ_SRLV01000025.1:0-104859 GCF_006518205.1 Myxococcus sp. CA005
GGGTGGGCGACGGCCCGGACAGGGGGTGGATCAGCCGGCCGCGAGCACCCCTCCAGGTTGTCCTACACTGAGGGTAAAGGTGGCCACGGGCAGTCGCTTGCGGGCATCCAGGTGGGATTTACCGGCATCCAGGCGAAGCTCCTGGCTGTCATCAGGATGGGAACCGTGAGGCGGCGCAGGGCCCTCACTGGCTGCCCGTCGAGGCGGAGTCAAGGCCGTCCATTTTGCAATCCCTCGCGAGGAGCGCAGGTTGGCGAGGGCCGGTCGTCCGGCCGGCACACGCCTGTTTCAATCGGGTATAGAAGAGGAGGTCATGCCCGAATCCCCCCCTTCCGGCATTCTCCGTTCCTGGTGGCCGCGCCTGCTCGTGGGGGCCGTGCTGGGTGTGTTGCTGTTCGCCGCCGAGTCGTGGCTGCTGCTGCGCTCGGGTGTCGTGGGCATGGACATCCCGGTGGATGGCCCCTACGCCGCGTTGATGGCGGCCGTGCGGCCTGTCCTCCCTGGCCTGCTGTTGCGAGTCGCTGCCGTGTACGCCGTGGCCGGCATGGTGCTGGCCGTAGCGGGGACATTGCTGGCGCGTGCCTGGGGACGGGGCGGCGCTTGGGCGACGTTGGGGCAGGGGCTGCTGTTATTCGTGCTGCTGGCGTGGGACCGGGCCATCGCGCGTCCGGCCCTCTTCGATGACCTGCCCGCGCTCCGGTTGCTGCTGGCCTGGCTGGTGGATCATGGCGAGCCCTGGCATCCCCGCGCGGTGCTGGCGGTCTGGCTGGTGTCGCACGCGGCGGTGTGGGTGGCGCGCACGCGGCAGTGGCGGCGTGCGGGATGGGCAGGCGCAGCGCTGGCGGGCGTGGCGGGGCTGCTGGTGGTGGGGAAGGGGATGGCTGGACGCGGCACGCCTGAGCATCCGCTGGTGGTCGTCATCGGCATCGACGCGTTCCGGCCGGACCGGCTGAAGTCGCAGGGAGGCTCGGGCGAGGTGGCGCCCCATGTGGAGCGCCTGCTGGAGGAGGCCACGCTCTTCACCCGCGCGTACACGCCCATTGCCCAGACGGAGCCCGCGTGGCGTTCGCTGCTCACCGCGCGGTGGCCGCATGAGACGGGCGTGCGCTACTCGCTGACGTCCGACTCGCGGATGCAACTCCAGCGAACCTTCGCGGAGTCCTTCGCCCAGGCGGGGTGGCGCACGGTGTTCGCCACCGACTGCTCGCGCTTCCACGCGGAGGGGCCCGCGTCCGGCTTCGAGACGCGCCTGCAGCCGCCGCGCGGGGCGGTGAACTTCCTCCTGGAGAAGCTGCGTTACCGCGCGCTGGGCATGTTCGCCGACCACGCGTTGGGCGCCGCCTGGTTGCCCGAGTTCATCGACAACCGCGCGCTGGCCGGTATCCATGACCCCATGGGCTACGCGGAGCGGCTGGCCTCACGGCTGGTGGACGAAGCGAGCGAGGGCCCCACGTTGTTCGCCTTCCACGCGACGGCGGCGCACTTCCCGGGCGACCCGGTGCATCCGTTCTATCGCCGCTTCGTGCCCGCCTCGGAGCCGCTGGAGCGCCGGCTGCGCATGCACTTCGCCCCAGTGTCTCCAGGCGCGAAGGGCGGCTGGAACCGGGCGGGCGCGGAGGCGCTCTACGACGAGCTGATTGCGCAGGCGGACGCGCAGGTGGGGACGCTGCTGGACGCGCTGCGCCGCTCAGGGCGCTATGACGATGCGCTCATCCTCCTGATGTCGGACCATGGCGAGAGCTTCCACGCGGACCGCGAGGACCTCGCGGGCGCCACGCCGGTGCATGGCGCGCGGCTGTCGGAGGAGGAGAACCGCATCCTCCTGGCGGTGAAGCCACCCAAGGGACGGGGGACGGCGCCAGCCCTGGTGGATTCGCTGGTGCGGCTCGTGGACGTGGGGCCCACCCTGCTGGAGTTGTCCGAGCTGCCGAACCTGTCGGATGTGGACGGCGTGTCGCTGGCGCCGCTGCTGCGCGGCGAGGACCTGGGGCCGCTGTCGCTGTACGCGGAGACGGGCTTTACCCATGTGCTGCCGGAGGTGTTCGACGCGGGGCACTGGCCGGGGGCGCCTCGCTCCTTCGATGCGTACCGCATCCGTCCGGATGGCGTGGTGGAGATGGGGCCCGCGGCCCACGCCCGCATCCTCCAGGAGAAGGACGTGGGTGCCTTCGACGGCCAGCGCTGGTGGGTGGACCGGCCCCAGGCCAACGGCACGTTGCTGCGCGCCTGCCAGGGCGACTGTGAAGGGCCGGACGCCCTCGCGCTGGAGGCGTGGTTCGACCGCGTGCAGGGGCGGACGGTGGCGGGAGGCTGGCGTAAGGTGGCCGGCCATGTCGACGACTCCGGACACCCCGAGCCTTCAGGAACGCTACGCGCCCCAAAACAGCTGCTTCGGCTGCGGCCCGGCCAACGCCCAGGGCCTGCGCATCCGCAGCCGCGTGGAGGGTGATGCCGTCGTCGCGGAGTGGACGCCGCAAGAGCACCACCACGCCTTCGAGGGCGTGCTCAGCGGCGGCATCGTCGGCACGCTGCTGGACTGTCACTGCAACTGGACAGCGGCGTACCACCTGATGCGCGCGCAGGGCGGGGATGCGCCGCCGTGCACCGTCACCGCCGAGTACACCATCACCCTCAAGCGCCCCACGCCCATGGCCGGGCCGCTGCGCCTGGAGGCGAAGCCGGTGGAAATCCAGGGTGACCGCGCCGTCATCGAAGGCACGCTCACCGCGGGTGGGAAGGTGACGGCCACTTGCCGGGGCACCTTCGTCGCCGTGAAGCCGGGCCACCCCGCGTACCATCGCTGGTAGTGGCGCCAGAAATACCAAGGCCCCGGCGCTTCCACCGACTGAGGCGGGAAGCGGGCGGGGCCCTGGCGGTACCGCGCGTGGGGCGCGTTACTTGTTCATGGACAGCAGCAGGTTGTGCCGAGCGGCCGTGGGGTTGGCCTCCTCGCGCTCCGCGATGCGGTGGACCTGGTTGCCAATCTTGTCCTGCAGGAGCATCAGGCCGTCGAGCACCTGCTCCGGGCGCGGCGGGCAGCCGGGGATGTAGACGTCCACCGGGATGATGCGGTCGATGCCCTGGAGCACCGCGTAGTTGTCGTAGAAGCCGCCCGAGGACGCGCACACGCCGAAGGCCACGACCCACTTGGGCTCGGCCATCTGCTCATAGACGCGCTTGAGGATGGGGGCCTGCTTCAGGTTGATGGTGCCCACCACCATCAGCAGGTCCGCCTGGCGCGGCGAGAAGCGGGGGAACTCCGCGCCGAAGCGGGAGATGTCGTGCCGGCTGGCGGCCACGGACATGTACTCCATGCCGCAGCAGGCCGTGGCGTACGGATAGGTGAAGAGCGAGTACTTGCGCGCCCAACCGAGGCCCTTGGAGACGATGGACTGGAGCCAGCCCATGGACTCGTCACGGCGGGTCGTCACGATGTTTGCGAGGTCAGCGTCAGCCATGATGTCTCAGCTCTCCCAGTCCAGGGCGCCCTTCTTCCAGATATAGATAAGGCCGACCACCAGCGTCACGGCGAAAACCAGCATCTCCACGTACCCGAACCAGCCGAGCGCCTGGAAGTTCACCGCCCAGGGGTACAGGAACACCGCTTCCACGTCGAACACGATGAACAGCAGGGCCACGACGTAGAACTTCACCGCGAAGCGCTGCCGCGCCGGGCCGCTCGACTCGGAGCCGGCCTCGAAGCTGGTCGCCTTGATGGCGCTCGGGCGGCGAGGACCCAGCCGCGTGGTGATCTGGGGAATGAGCATCGCCATGCCACCCGCCAGCAGCAGGACGACGGCCAGCGGCAGGTATGGCGTGAGGGGAGTCGGAGTCATCGCGCGCGGAACCTAATGACACCGTGCTCGCAATGTCAAAGGGAAAGTCCAGGGAGCGGCGCGCCAACCCCTTGAGATGACGGCGAAAAGCGGTGTTCATGGGACCCCGGGGCGCGCCTGGCGTGGATCAGCCGCCCGCACGGCTCCAGTCTGGCCGGCCGGTTTGACGCTCCGCGAAGGGACGCCTACCGTCCGAGAACCGTCGGCATCCATCCGGCGTGAAACTTTCTCACCGGGGAGATGGCAAGCATGTGGGGCCGGCTCGGCTTGCGGACGCAGGTGGCCATCGCGGTGCTCGTGCCGTGCCTGGCGGTGGTGAGCTTCTGCGTCGTGTACTTCCCCATGCACCAGCGGGAAGTCACGCTGGAGTTGCTCCAGAAGCGGGTGCGGGTGGTGGCGCGGCTGATATCGCAGCACCCCGCGCTCCTGTCCGCGGACAGCACGCCGGAATCCACGGCCCGGGTGCGGGACGTGTTGTCGATGCTGGAGGCCCCGGAGGCGCTGAACGAGCGCGGTGGCTTCACCCTGCGCTACCAGGGGCTGGTGTCGGCGGAAGGCACCGTGCTCCATGGGCGCGGCTCCATTCCCACGGCCATCCGCTCGCTCGGCGTGGAGGGGCTGGAGGGCTGCGCCACGTCCACCCAACACGACGAGGTGTCGGTCCGCTGCGCCAGTGGTGAGCGCATCTACGTGGCGGGCTTCGGCGTCCAGGAGGCGCTCAGCTCGGTGGATGACATGCGGGGCGCGGTGCTGGCCGGCCTGGCGGGCGCGCTGGTGCTGGGGCTGGCCCTGTCGTTGTTCATCAGCCGCGCCATCGCCGAACCGGTGGCCCGGGTGACGGAGGTGGTGCGGGACGTGGCCCGGGGTGACATGTCGCGCGGGGAACTGGACGTGCCGGCCACGGGCGAGGTGCGCCTCATGGCGCAGTCGTTCAACAAGATGCTGGGCACGCTGCGCACCTCGGTGATGGAGATGGTTTCGCGCACGGAGCAGTTGTCCGGCGCATCGCGGGGCCTGTTGGGGGCGTCCGCGGACCAGGAACACGTCATCAGCCAGCAGGCGGCGTACGCGCAGCAGATTGCCGCCACGTTCGAGGAGCTGAGCCGCACGGCCGAGCAGATCTCCAGCTCCACGGAGGTGGTGGAGTCGAGCGCGCGGCGCACCCACGAGGCCGTGGCGGAGGCCATGGCGGTGGTTGCGCAGGTGGTGGCGGGCATCAACGACATCCGCACCGAGTCCAAGGGCGTCGCGGACGCGATTGTCGGCCTCAACCAGGACCTTCAGCAGGTGTCGAAGATTGCCCAGGTCATCAACCAGGTGGCGGAGCGCTCCGACTTGCTGGCGCTGAACGCGGCGCTGGAGGGCACCAAGGCGGGCGAGGTGGGGCGGGGCTTCTCGCTGGTGGCCGCGGAGATGCGCAAGCTGGCGGAGAACGTGTCCGCATCCGCGCGTGACATCGCCCGCATCGTGGAGAAGGTGCAGGACTCCGGCGAGGAAGCGGCAGCCAAGGCCCGCGTGGGCATGGCCACCAGCGACCGGGGCGTGGAGGTGGCCGAGCAGGCCTCCTCCGTGTTCCAGCGAATCGTCGAGCTGGCGCGCGGCACCAGCGAGGCGGCCCGGCAGATCACCATCGCCACCCGTCAGCAGCGCCAGTCCAGTGAGCAGGCCGTGCAGGGCGCCCGCAACGTCGCGGAGCTGGTGAAGCAGGGCGTGGACGCGACGGGACGCACCACGCGCATCGCCCAGGACCTGCAGGCGGTGGCCGAGGGGCTCACCGCCGTCACCAGCCGCTTCAAGACGACGCGGAACTGAGGCTCACTCCCGCTGCCAGCGCAGCTGGAACTCGACCTCGTCCACGCCGTCCCCGCGCTCGTGCTCGATGTTGAAGAGCGCGTCGGCGGGGATGCGCAGGCGCTCGCCAGCGACCTGGATGTTGAAGGCCTTGCCCTCCTCGATGGCGTCCGCCAACCGCCGCAGCTTCGCGACGAAGTCCTTGCGCGGGTACGTCTTCTCCAGGTCTCGGTTCGCTCGCTTCGCCTTCTTTTGCGCCATCGTTGAGGGCTCTTTCGTCCAGGGTTTCCCCGGATGATGGCATCGCCTGCGATGGATGCGCAGCCTGAATCAGCGCGGCATTCGAGACACGCATCAGCTCATCAGACGGTGGAGGCTGAGGTCCAGGCGGCTCTGGACCAGGCCCAGGAGGCTCTCCACCTCGCGCCCGTCCAGCTTCAGCCGGGCGGCCAGCTCTCGGTGGGTCAGCTTCAGGAGCCGCTCACGGGCCTGGGCCACGTGGCGTGCGACACTGGAGCGGGGCTCCGCGTACAGCGTGGCGATGCGGTCCATGGTGAGGCCGTGGAGGTGGTGCAGGCGCAAAAGCGCGCGCTCCCGTTCGGACAACGTCGCCAGCGCGGCCTGGAGGGATTCGGACAGGGCTTGCCGGGAGTGGGCCTGGAGCACGTTTCGCTCGGGGTCGTCCCGGGACAACAGTTGCTCCAAGGCCTCCGGAGGCGTGGAGGACTGCTCGTGGCGGCCGGTCTGCTCCAGCAGCTCGCCGCCGATGCGCGAGGCGACGATTCGCACCCAGCCGCCCAGCGAGCCCCGGCCCGAGTACTCCGCGATTTTCGGCGCGCAGCCGTGAACGCCCAGTAGCAGCCGCTGGCGCGTCACCTGGAGCACCTCGTCCACCATCGCCGTGAGGTGCCGGGACAGTCGTGCGGCGGCTTTCTGGAGGACGTGCTTCTCGAAGAGCTGCAACGCCTGGGGCTCTCCCTGGGCACAGGCACATGCCAGGTAGACGTCCGCGGCATGGAGCTGCTTGAGCGCATCCAGGGGTGTGCCTTCCTCGCGCAGGTGCCGGCCCACGTGGTGCAACAGGGCCGCGGGCGCCAGCGCCACGGTGGGCCACGCCGCACGGCCTTGGTCGAGCAGCTCCGTGAGCAGGGCCTCCAGCGCGGGCGCGGAGCGCAGCGTGTCGTGCAGTGACTCGGGTGCCCCCGCGAGCAGCAGCGGCGTCAGCGTTTCCGGAGCCTGGCTCATCGGGTGACCTCGCTCACACGGGGCAGGTGCCGCGTCTGCCATGCCACGAGCTCGTCGTGTTCGCGCCGGGCGCGCAGACCCTGGGCTTCCAGCCACGCTTTCGCCTCGTGGATGAGGGCCGTGGCCTGCTCGCGCCCCTCCGGGGCGGGCCGTTCCCATAGGGCCTGTGCGAGGAGGAAGGACACTCGCGCGGCTTCCTTCCGGTCCAGCCACACGCGAGCATGGATGCGCCGTGCGCGCTCGAGCAACGGGACGGCTCGCTCCGGCGCGCGCAGGCTCAGGTGGGCCTCGCCGAGGCAGGCGAGGTCGAGCGCGACGTCCGGGCTGTCGTCACCCTGCGCGGCTTCATCCAGCGCCAGGGCGCGCTGGCAGCGGGTCAGTGCCGCCCGGAATGCGCCCGTCTCGAGGTCCACCCGGGCCAGGTCCCGCTCCACGCCACATGCCACCACGCTGTCGGTGCCGTTCGCCTTCTGGAGGAGGCCAAGCGCCTGCGTCAGGTTGCGCCGCGCCACCGCCGGCCGGCCCGCGCGCAGGTGAATGAGGCCCAGGTTGCGCAGCGACATCTCCAGGCGCGGCGAGTCCTGGCCCACGCTGCGTTGGATGCGCTCCAGCGCCTGCTGGTTGTGGGCGAGCGCCTCGTCGAGCTGGTCGGAATCATAGGCCACCATGCCCAGCCCGCCGAGCGCGGTGACGGTGTTGGGGTGGTCCGTCCCCTTGCTGCGCTCGAAGATGGCCAGGGCTCGCGCATAGTGGCTCCGGGCTTCCTCCAGGCGCCCCTCGCGGCGCAGCAGGCCGGCCAGGTTGTTGAGGGGGGCGGCCAGGCTCGCGTGGTCCTTGGAGCGCGCGGCCTCCAGCAGCGCCAGCGAGCGTTGGAACGTGTCGAGCGCTTCTTGCGTGCGGCCCAGGGCGAGCAGTTCGGTGGCGATGTTGTTGAGGTTGAGCGCGAGCACCGGGTGCTCGGGGCTCCACTGTCGCTCCTGGAATGCGTAGGCCTGCGCCTCCTGGTAGAGCGCCAGGGCCTCCTCCGCGCGAAGCTGGCGCGAGCGGACGCGTCCCAGTCCGGTGAGGAAGTACGTCACGCGAGGCCGTGAGGGGCCCGCGGTCCTCCGCGCCAGCTCCAGTCCCTGGGTGAACTCCGCGTCCGCTTCGTCCAGCTTGCCCTGCACCAGGAGCAAGCCGCCCATTCGCAGGTGCAGGTCGGTGGCGATGTGCGGGAAGCGCTCCCGGCCCAGCCGCTCCACCGCGGCGCGGGCGTGGTGCACCAGCCGGTTCGCCTCGTCCATGCGCGCCATCTGGTCGCCCACCACCCACAGGAGGAGGTTCCAGACACGGGCCACGGTTTCGTCGTCGCGGCCCGCCTCGGCGGCCCACAGCGCCTTGTAGAGGTGCTCCTCGGCTTCTTTGGGCTTGCCCGCGAGCCCATGGGCATAGCCGTGCAGCGTGAGGACCTCTGCCTCCAGCGGCCGGTAGTCCAGCCCCTGGATGTCCTGAAGCAAGGCCGTCGTCTCCTTCAGCGCGCCGGGGTGGTTGCCCGCGTCCATGTGGGCCCGCGCCTCGGCCAGCTTGCGTCGCGCCGCGTCCACGCGAGGCCGCAGGGCATCCGGAGGCTGCGGCCGGTTCGCCAGCTCCGGAGCATCCCGGCAGCCGGAGACGCCCTCCAGGGACGCCACCATCTGCGGCGCGTGCTGCACCGTTCGCGCGTCCGCCTTCTCCAGCACGTCGACGACGGCGGCCAGGTGCCACAGCCGCGTGTCCAGGCACGCGGCCGTCTGCCATGATGCATGGGGGGCATCGCGCGAGGCCGTGCACGCGTCGGTGCGCAGCTCGCGCCACGTGTCCGCGTGTCCGTCGAGCGTGCTGGCGACGGCTTCCCACGCGGCGGCGGCGAAGGGCTTTCCCGTGGCCAGGAAGGCCGCGTGGATTCGCGCACGGCGCTCCGGTCCCCAGATGGTGGTGAGCCGCTCCGCCTCCAACTCGCAGCGGGCCTGCCTCCGATGCGCCGCCACGTAGCCCACGGTGAGCCCTACGAGACACGCCACGGCCGTGGAGGCGCCCACCCAGGCAAGGCGCCTTCCAGCGCGGGGGGCCAGCTCGGTCAGCAGCGCCTCCATCGATGGGAAGCGCTCTTCCGGCTGGGCTCGTAAACCCCGCAGCACGGCGCGCCGCACTCGGGCCGGGATTTTCGACTCGCGCTCTGGCGCGCGGATGCGTCCTTCCCGCGCGGCCTGACCCAACGCCTCCAGCGTCCGGCCCTCGAAGGGGCGCACGCCGTGGAGCGCTTCGTACAGCGCCACGCAGAAGCTGAACTGGTCCGAGCGTGCGTCCACGCCGTGACCTTGAAGCTGCTCGGGCGCCATGTACGCGGGCGTGCCCAGCAGCGCGCCCGAATGGGTCAGCGGCGAGTCCACCAGCGACGCCGGCGCCGTCACCGTGTCCAGGCTCGCTGGCGCGGCGTGGCCCGAGACTCCCCGGTGGGAAGGCCGGGCCAGACCGAAGTCCGTCACCCGCACGCGCCCATCCTTCCCGACCAGCACGTTGCCTGGCTTGAAGTCGCGGTGGACCAGTCCGGCGGCGTGAGCGGCCGCCAGTCCCCGGCCCGCGTCCACGAAGACGCGCACCACGTCCTGCCAGGGCCTCGGCGCCTCCAGCCACTCCGCCAGCGACGCGCCCTCCACCAACTCCAGCGCCAGGAAGACACAGTCCTCGCAGACGCCCACGTCGTAGACAGTGACGACGTGCGGATGGGCCAGCCGGGCCAGGGCCTGAGCCTCGCGCAGCAGCCGCAAGCGCAGCTCCTCCAGGTGTCGGCCCTCGGGGCGCAGCAGCTTCAGCGCGACCCTTCGGTCCAGCTCCGGGTCATGGGCCGCGTACACCTCGCCCATGGCGCCCCGGCCAATGCGCTGCTGCACCACGTAGCGTGAGAGCTGGGTGCCCGTGGTCACCAGCGGGCCCTCGACGGGCGGGGGCACGGCCTCCGCCGCGCTGGCGCCCAGGGCCAGGTGCTCCTGGCAGCGCTCACATCCTTCCACGTGGGCCAGTACGCGCGTGCGGTGCGCGTCCGGGAGCGCCCCTTCGAGGAAGTCGCTCAGTGTCGTCTCGCTCGGGCACCCCATGGAGGCCCGGAGACTAACAAATTCCTGGACTTTTCACTTTTACCCGCCTGGGCGGTTCAGGCCTGGGCGCGTGACTTGAGGCGGGCGAAGAGCTCGGGAGGCATGGAGGCGGTGCCCAGCCGGTGGTCGGCGGAGATGGCCTCGCCGTGGAAGTCGCTGCCAGCGGTGGGGACCAGGCCCAGCTCCTTGGCCAGGCTGAGATACTTCTGGCGCACGCTGGGGTTGTGGTCCTCGTGCAGTACCTCGAGGCCCGCCAGTCCCGCCTGGGCGAGCGCGCGGATCTCCAGTCGCTCCATGCGCGATGAACCCGGGTGGGCGAGGGTGGCCGTGCCGCCCGCGTTGCGGATGAGGCGGATGGCGTCCTCGCCCGTCAGCTTGAAGCGCTCCACCCAGGCGGCGCCGCGCATGCCCAGGAAGCGGTCGAAGGCCTCCTTCACGTCCACCACCCAGCCGCGGTCCACCAGCACACGGGCCAGGTGGGGACGTCCCAACTGCGCGTCGCCGGCCACCGCCCGGACGTGCTCCATGCGCACGGGGTAGCCGAGCTGCCGCATGCGCTCCAGCAGGGCTTCCATGCGCTGCTCGCGCTCCAGTCGGAGCCGGTCGGCGAAGCGAGCGATGTCCTCGTCGTCCGGCCTCAGGAAGTGCCCCAGGATGTGGCACTCGCGTCCATGAATGAACGCGGAGATTTCGATGCCCGGCACCAGCTCCACGCCGTGGGCGCGCGCCGCCACCTCGGCCTCGGCCAACCCCGCGACGGTGTCGTGGTCGGTAATCGCCAACACCGTCACCCCGGCGGCGGCGGCGCGGGCCAGCAGCTCCGTGGGAGCATATTGACCGTCGCTGGCGGTGGTGTGCGAGTGCAGGTCAATCACGGCGGGCTCCAGGGTGTGGGGGGAATGTTCCCCATACGCGACCTATGCCGGGTTTCACACCAACTTGCGGCATGGGGGGTGCCGCCGCCACCCAGGATGTGGCTACTGTCCGAGCCCTATGGGCAAGAAGTCCGATACGACCATCGAGAACCGGGTCTACCTCTTCGAGTCATTGGCGAGCAGCTACGTGGCGTCCGCCACCGAGGTCTTGTCCTCGGAGGACCCCGCGGTGCGGCAGCGCGCGCGCCGGGCCCTGGCGGAGCTGGCCTTCGTGTCCTGTGTCATGGCGGACACTGCTCATCTGCCGGCCGAGCAGGTTCGGGCCCAGGTGCTCGGCGCGCCCGAGCGCGTCCCGGAGGCTCCGTCGAAGGTGTCCGGCGGCGCGGCCCGGAAGCGCAACAAGTAGCGGCCTCTGTCGCGGTTCGGGTGGTATGTCGGCGGAGCCCTTTTGCTTCGAGGAGCGCCGACATGAGCCCGCCGCAGACGCCCGCCACGGGCGTGGTGATGACGCTGGTCAGCCAGCCCCAGTTCAAGACGCAGCTCACCCATGGCCCGTCGGGCACGGTGAATCAGACGGAGGCGCCGCGCGACAACGGCGGCACCGGTGGCAGTTTCTCGCCCACGGACCTGGTGGGCGCGGCGCTGATGTCGTGCGCGGTGACGACGATGCACCTGTTCGCCTCGCGTGAAGGCATTGCCCTGGGCGAGGTGAGCGCCCGTGTGGAGAAGCGGATGTCGCCGCCGCCGCGCCGCATCGCCGAGCTGGTGCTGGACATCCAGATGCCGGCCGGCCTGTCCGCCGAGCACCGGGCCACCCTGGAGAAGGTGGGCCGCGAGTGCCCGGTGGCCCGCAGCCTCCACCCGGACGTGAAGCTGCCGCTGACGTTCAGCTATCCGGACTGAGGGCGCCAGGCCGCTTGCCCTCCAGGGGGCCTGCCCGCGAATGCTGCGGGTGGGCCCCTTCGTGTTCATCCTCCCCGACTGCGGGGCTCGTCCTGGAGGACACGGCATGCATGCGAAGCGGCTGGGCATCTACCTCAATGACCACCTGGCGGGCTCGGTGGGCGGGCTGGAGCTGGCAATCCGCACAGAGGTGGAGAACCGCGGCAACCTGCTGGGCCGCTATCTGGCGACGCTCGTCCCCGAGCTGAAGGAAGACCAGTCCACGCTGCTAGCGGTGATGGACGCCCTGGCGCTGAAGCGAGATGGGCTGAAGACGCGCGCCGCGTGGGCCGTAGAGAAGGTGAGCCGGCTGAAGCTGAACGGCACGCTCGTGCGCTATTCGCCCTTGAGCCGGCTGCTGGAATTGGAAGGCCTGTGCGCGGCCACGGAGGGCCGCTTGTCCCTCTGGCGCACGCTGGCGCGCGTGTCGGTGAAAGACGCGCGGCTCGCGGTGTTTCCCTTCGAGTCGCTCGTGCAGCGCGGCGAGGCGCAGCGCTCCGTGCTCCAGCGCCTGAGGGCCCAGGCGGCCGACGTGGCCTTCGCGGAGGAGCCGCAGCCTTTCGGCACCGGAGAGCCTCTCATCGCGGGCCACTGACGGAACGCCCGGGGATGAAAAAGCCCCCTGCCGCGGCGAGCGACAGAGGGCGAGGACTTCATTCTGGCGCGGGGCTCAGGTGCCCGACGTTCCCGACGCGCCGGCGGGCGGTGTCGTGGGCCGGGCGCCCGAGGCGTCCGGCGTGGGCACCAGACGGAGCTGGCTGGCGCTGCTGCCGAAGCTCGCGTCCACCTCGCGCTCCAGGTACGTGTAGCCGGACAGGCCATCCTCGTACATGCGCAGCAGGTTGCGCGATTCGTCCAGGGTGATGCGGCCCTGGCGCAGCGCGGCCTCAGTGAACTTGCGCAGCTTCGCCACCAGGTCGTCCTTGGTGTAGCTGACGTAGTTGAGCACCTCCGTTACCGTGTCGCCGGCCACCACATTGTCGATGAGGTAGCCCCCGTTGGGCCCCAGCGACACCTGCACGGCGTGCGTATCGCCGAACAGGTTGTGGAGGTCGCCGAGGATCTCCTGGTAGGCGCCCACCATGAAGATGCCCAGGTAGTAGTCGTCATCGTTGAGCGCGTGCAGCTCAAGGGCGTCCTTCACCTCGCGCTTGTCGATGAAGTGCTCGATCTTCCCGTCCGAGTCGCAGGTGATGTCCGCCAGCGTCGCGCGGCGGGTCGGCTTCTCCGCCAGCCGGTGGATGGGCATCATCGGGAAGAGCTGGTCGATGGCCCACGAGTCCGGCAGCGACTGGAACACGGAGAAGTTGCAGAAGTACGTGTCGTTGAGCGCCTTCTCCAGGGAGTCCAGCTCCTCGGGAATCTCGCCCTGCTCACGCGCGATGCGCATGATCTTGTGGCAGGTGGCCCAGTAGATGTTCTCCGCCGCCACGCGCTGCTCCAGCGACAGGTGGCCCAGCGAGAAGAGGGTGAGGCTCTCCTCCTTGGCGTCCTGCGCGTCGTGCCACGCCTCCAGCAGGTTCTTGTTGGTGACCTCGCGGTAGGTGGACCAGAGGTTGCGCACCACGGAGGGGGCCTTCTCGTCCACCTTGTCGGGGACCGGCGCCGGGCCGAACTCACTGGTGCCCAGCACGTCCACCACCAGCACCGCGTGGTGCGCCACCACGGCGCGGCCGGACTCCGACACCAGCGTGGGGTGCGGTACGCCGGCCCGGTCGCAGGCCTCCATGACGCCGAACACCACGTCGTTGGCGTACTCCTCCGTGGTGTAGTTCATGGAAGAGGCGAAGTTCGTCTGGGAGCCGTCGTAGTCCACGCCCAGGCCGCCGCCCACGTCCAGGTACTTCAGCGGCGCGCCCTGACGGGCCACCTCCACGTAGAAGCAGCCCACCTCACGCAGCGCGTTCTTCACGTTGCGGATGTTGGAAATCTGGCTGCCCAGGTGGAAGTGCAGCAGCTCGAAGGAGTTGAGCAGGCCCGCGTCCTTCATGAAGCCGATGCAGTTCATCAGCTCGGAGGAGGTCAGGCCGAACTTGGAGCGGTCGCCGCCGCTGGCCTCCCACTTGCCGGCGCCGCGCGTGGACAGCTTCACGCGAATGCCCAGCCGGGGGGCGATGCCCGTGCGCCGGGCGACCTCCGCGATGAGCGGCAGCTCGCTGGGCTTCTCCACCACCAGGATGACGTTGCGGCCCAGGCGCGAGTAGAAGAGCGCCGTCTCGATGTACTCCTCGTCCTTGTAGCCGTTGCAGATGACGAGCGCGTTCTCGTTCTCCAACAGCGCCATCACCGCGAGCAGCTCCGGCTTGCTGCCGGCCTCCAGCCCGTAGTTGTAGCCCTTGCCCGCCTCGATGAGGGTCTCCACCACGTAGCGGTGCTGGTTCACCTTGATGGGGTACACGCCGCGGTAGCCGCCCTTGAACCCCTGATCGCTCATGGCCTTACGGAAGGCTTCGTTCAGGTGGACCACGCGGTGGCGCAGCACGTCCGTGAAGCGGATGAGCAGCGGCAGGCCGATGCCCCGGCGGCGCACTTCGTCGACCAGCTCCTTCAGGTCCATGTTCGGGGCCTGGGGACCGTCCGGGTGGACGATGACATGGCCCTTCTCATTGATGCCGAAGTAGGGGTTGCCCCAGTTCCGGATTCCGTACAGCTCATGCGCGTCGGCGAGGGTCCAGCGGTGGGGAGGGGCGTTTACGGGCATCGGCGTCTCGAGGCTCCCTGGGGTAGATGGGGTGGACTCCCGTGAACAACGGACGATCACAGGAATCGCGCGGGAACTATCGGAAAGCCTCTCGGTATTCAACAGCCGCTTGTGCGGAGGGCAAGCAGGCTGGCGGGGCGGCCGCCCGGTGCTCCTCCTCCCGCGGGCCGACCCTCCATTCAATTCCTACCCTTTCCCCGTGAGTCCTGAGGGACGCGTGGAAACAAGGGGAGGGTACATGGAGTCGTCCGCACGCAGGGAAGAGGCGCTGCTGACCCCGCGGGAAATCTACGAGCGGCTGGATCGCTTCGTCATCGGCCAGGACGGGGCCAAGCGCGCGGTGGCCATTGCGGCCCACAATCACCTCAAGCGACTGCTGGCGCGAAGGCTGCGCCGGACGTCGCTCATCAAGAAATCCAACATCTTGCTGATGGGACCCACCGGGAGCGGCAAGACGCACATCGCCCGCAACCTGGCGGACATCCTCCACGTGCCGTTCACCACCGTGGACGCCACCGAGTACACGGAGGCCGGCTACTACGGGAAGGACGTGGAGGTGATGATCTCCGACCTCCTCTTCAAGGCGAACCACTCCGTGGAGGACACCCAGCGGGGCATCATCTTCATCGACGAGGTGGACAAGATTGCCCGCCGCTCCCAGGGCGCCCGCAACGGCGCGGGCAGCCGCGACATCGGCGGCGAGGGTGTCCAGCAGTCGCTGCTGAAGCTGCTGGAGGGCCGCGAGGTGTACGTACCCCTCAACGTCACCCAGGCCTGGAACAAGAGCGACTTCGTGCAGGTGGACACGCGCGACATCCTCTTCATTTGCGCGGGCACGTTCAGTGACTTGCACGACGATGGGGATGAAGGGCGCCGCGCCATGGGCTTTGGCGCGGAGGACTCGGCGAAGCGCAGCCAGAAGCGCATCAGCACCCGCCAGTTGACGGACTTCGGCATGCTGGCGGAGTTCCTCGGCCGTCTGCCGGTGGTGGTGCAACTGGAGCGGCTGGGCGAGGAGGACCTGATGCGTGTGCTCACCGAGCCGCCGGACTCCATCGTGCGCGAGTTCCGCGAACTGCTGTCCATGGACGACCTGGAGGTGGACTTCGCCGACCCGGGCCTGCGTGAGGTGGTGCGTTATTCCGTGGAGCGCGGGCTGGGCGCTCGAGGATTGCGGTCCGTCCTGGAGCACGTCATGGCGGACGTCATGTTCGAGGCGCCCGAGCGGCGGCGGCGCCAGGTGATGGTGGACGCGGGCTTCGTGCGAGAGCGGCTGCGGGGGCTGGATTCGACGCAGTTGGACGTGTGAATCAGGGCTCGCGCTCGGAGGCGCGGGCCGCGGCGCCCAACCGGGCCGCCACGTCCGGGTCCTGGATGAGCTGGAGCACACCGTCGTGGCGCAGCAGCGCGGCGGTGTCTCCTCGCGCCAGGGCCTGCTTCAGCTTCGGGTCCTGGAGCAGGCGCTGGAAGCGAGGGTCCTTGCGCAGGGCCTTGTAGGCCGGGTCGTCCTGGAGCCGACCCGCGCGCTTCGGATCACCGGCGGCCTTGGCGACCTCCACCAGATTCTTCACCGGGGCGAACTGCGTCATCTCGAAGAGGTTGTAGCGGCGGGCGACTTCGATGGAGAGCGACTCCTTCGGGGACAGGCCCACGCGGCGGCCCGCGATGACGACGTGCTGTTCGAAGAAGGCGATGGCGCTGAGGACGACCCAGGCGATGATGCCCATCTTCGCGCCGCCCAGCACGAAGCCGAGGAAGCGGTCCACGCCCCGGTTCTCATTGTGCTGACCGGTGGAGAGGATGCGCAGCAGCAACGCGCCCAGGGCGTAGCGCACCGCGAGCCACGTGCAGATGAACAGGAGCACCGTGCCCACGATGGCGCCCAGGAAGAGCGGACTGCCCAGGGCCTCGGCCAGGTGTGGGGCCGCCACGGGGCCCAGGCGGCGCGAGGCGAAGTAGCCCACCGCCAGGCCCACCACGTTGGCGACCTGGCGCGACGCCCCGGTGATGGCGCCGATCATGGCGAAGAACAGCACCAGTCCGAGGATGATGAGGTCGATGACCATGGGCGCCGCCGCCGTCAGCGGATCTTGAACGAGCCGCCCTTGTCGCGCGCCTCGTCCTGGGACTGCTTCTGGACCTCCGCCAGCCGCTCCTTGTAGCGGGCGTTGGAGGGCTCATAGGTGAGCGCCATCTTCAGATTCCGCTCGGCCGCGGACCAGTTGCCGGCGTCCGCGTCCTTCTGCGCCTGCTGGAAGAACTGGCGTCCCTTGGGGTGGGTGCCGATCTGCTCTTCCTGCTCCTTCTTGGCGGCGGCCTTGGTCTCCGCTTCGGAGGCTTCGGTGAAGCGCAGCTTCTGGGCGCGCTCGGGGCCCGTCACGTCGACGACGTACTTCTTGCGCTTCGTGTCGTCGCGCAGGACGTAGTAGGCCTCGGTGACGCGCTTGTAGAGATCGTTGATGCGCTCCTTCAGCTCCTTCGAGTCCATGTGGAAGAAGCGGTCCGGGTGGTAGGTGCGGCTCTCCCGGTAGAAGGCGCGCTTGATGTCCGCGGGGGTGGCGGTCCTCTCCAGCATGAGCACTTCGAAGTAGTCGAGTTGGTCCAGCTTCGCGCAGCGCGATTCCAGGTCGGCGAGCTGCTGGATGTCCAGTCCCAGGTCCGTTGACGCAGCAGGCGCCGGCGGTGGCGTGACCGCCGTGGCCGCAGCCGGGGCGACGGACGGGACGATGGGCGCCACGGAAGGAATCGAGGGCACCGCGCCGGATGGAGCGTGTGGGGCCGGCGTCAGCGGTGCGATGCCTGGGACGGCGGGCGCCACGGACGGAACGGCGGGCGCCACGGATGGGGGAGGGCGCGGCGGCGTGGCGCCGGCGGGCACCAGCGCTGGGAGGGACATGGTGGGCCGGGCACCGGGCTTCTGCTGTGGGGCCGTGGAGGGCGTCACGGGAGGGACAACCTGTCCCAGCGCGAGTACGGGAGGCGGCCTCAGCGTCGGTGCTGTTCCTTGGGCGCGCGCCGGTGCGGAAGGTACGGCGCCTGCCTGCGGCGCGGCTGCGGGGATTGCCGGGGCGACGGGCGGGACAGTCCTCGTCTGGGCCGGAGCGCGGGGCGCTACCGGGGCAACGGAGGGGACGACGCCTGTCGATGCGGGCGAAGTTGGAGCGCCCACGGGTGCGATGGAGGGCACTGCGCCCGCGAGTGGAGCGGAGGCACCCACGGGAGCGATGGGGGGAGCGACACCAGCCGAGCTTGGCGACGCTGTTGCACCCACGGGCGCGATGGCAGGGGCAACGGCGGGGATTGCGCCCATGGTGGGTCGCTGCGCCGGAGGAACTGCACCGGCCGGGCGCGGAGGAAGCGTGTTTCCTCCACCTGCCGGGCGAGGCGCGGGCGTCGGTGCCCCCGCCGCATTGGGATTCGAGCCCTGGCGCGGGGCGGACGTGTTGGCTCCAGTGGCAGTGGCGCCAGCCGTCGCGACGCGTGGCACGGGCGTACTCGCGCCAGCGGCGGGGGAGGCCGGTGCAGGTCGCGAAGCGGGCGTAGTGGTGCCCGCAGGGGGCACGCGGGGGACAGGTGTGTTGGCGCCTGCGCCCGCCACCTGGCTCGGTACGGGCGTGGCGGCCCCCGCTGCATCGGTAGGCGGACGCGGTACGGCTGTGGCGGCTCCCGCTGCACCGGCAGGGGGACGCGGTACAGGTGTGGCGGTTCCCGCTGTCCCGGTGGCCGGATGCGGCACAGGCGTGGCAGCCCCAGCTGCTCCGGCGGCCGGATGCGGCACGGGCGTGGCAGCCCCCGCTGTTCCGGTGGCCGGGCGCGGTACGGGCGTGGCGGCTCCCGCTGCTCCGGTGGCCGGACGCGGTACGGGCGTGGCGGCTCCCGCTGCTCCGGTGGCCGGACGCGGTACGGGCGCGGCAACCCCCGCTGCTCCGGCGGACGGGTGCGGCGCGGGTGTCCGCGCGTCAGCTCCGCTAGTGCCCTGCGGAGCCGTGGGCGCCTGCGCGCCAGGGTTCGCGAGCGCCGAACGCGGCACGGATGTCCGAGCGTCAGCGCCAGTTGCACTCGCGCCAGCCGCCGTACCCGGCGCGGACGCCAAGGTCCCTGTGCCAGCTCCAGCCGGGCGCGGCACCGCCGTCGTGGCGACCGCGGCGGATGGCGCATCTCCAGCAGCACTCCGCGGCCCAGGCACTACGCCAGTTGCCGGCTGCCTCGCGGCAGGACTCGTCGCGGCACCCACAGCAGGAATCGCAGGCAGCGTCGTGGGCGTGCCTCGCGGCGCACTCCCCGAACCCGGCGCAGACGGCACCGCACCCGACGCCGGACGTGCCGGTGCCGCCGCAGGACTCGCACCCGGCGCCGTCGCACGTCCGGGAGTGGAAGGCGCACCCTCTCCAGCGCCCGTGCGCACCGTGGGAATCCCCGTCGTCGTGGCCCGGGGCGGCACCGGGGGCGTCACGCCGGTGGGACGTGCGAGAGGTGTTCCCTGGGGCCGAGGCGGCGGAGTCGGCGCGCTGGCGGCGGGCGACGACGGAATCGTCCCGGGCGTGACGGGGCCGGGGACGGCGGCCGTCACGCGCGGGACTGCCGGCCGGGCGGGCGTGGCCGGTGTCCCGGGCGTTGCTCCCGGCGGTTTGCCGGCGCTGGGGTCTGAAGGCTCGGACATCGGCGTGGTCGAGTCGCGGCCTTACTGCGCCGCGGCGGGCAGGTCGTCGCTGTTGTGGCCAGCAAGCCGAATGTTCCGGTTGGCCTGGATGGACTGCTGGATATCGGCCTCGCTCATGCCGGAGGACAGGGTGATGGAGGTCGACGTCTTCTGACCCGTCGCCGTGTCGCACGCGGACACGTGCACCAGACCATCCGTGTTGATTTCGAAGGTGACCTCAATCTTCACCTCGCCGCGGTAGCCGATGCGGAAGCCCGCGAACTCGAACTCGCCGAGCATCTCGCACTCGTCGGCGCGGTTGGACTCGCCCTGGTACACGCGAATCTTCACCTTCTCCTGGCCGTCGCGGCTGGTGGTGAACGTCTTCGAGCGGTCGATGGGAACCGGCGTGTTCTTGTCGATGATCTTCTCGGTGTACCCACCCACCGTGCCGATGCGCAGCGACAGCGGCGTGACGTCCACCAGGAACGTCTGCGTCTTGCTGTCCAGCAGCGCGTGCGACTGGAGCGCCGCGCCCATGGCCACGACCTGGTCCGGGTTGATGCCTTCCAGCGGTTCCTTCTGGAAGTAGTGCTTCACCGAATTGCGGATGATGGGCAGCCGCGTCGGCCCGCCCACGAGGATGACCGCGTCGATGTCTGCAGCCGTCAGGCGCGCGCTCTGCAGCGCCTCGTCGCACACCTTGAAGGTGCGCTGCACCAGGTCCATCACCATGCGGTTGAACTGGTCCTGGTTGAGCTGCCCACGCAGGTCCATGACGTTGCCGTCGGCGTCCTGGCAGATGCCCTGGCAGAGAATCTCCGCGGAGCCCGTCTGGCCCACGTCGATCTTCGCCTTCTCCGCGGCCTCCTTGAGCATCTGCAGGCAGAACTTGTTCTGCCGCACGTCCAGGCGCGTGCGGGCCAGGAAGTCATCCGCCAGCCACGTCATGATGCGGTCGTCGAAGTCGTCGCCGCCCAGGTACGTGTCGCCAGCGGTGGCCAGCACCTCGAAGACGTCCTTGCCAATCTCCAGGATGGAGACGTCGAAGGTGCCGCCGCCCAGGTCGTAGACCACCACGCGCTGGTTGACGTCACGCCCGAAGCCGTACGCGAGCGCCGCGGCGGTGGGCTCGTTGAGGATGCGCAGCACCTCCATGCCGGCGATGCGGCCCGCGTCCTTGGTGGCCTGGCGCTGGTTGTCGTTGAAGTACGCGGGCACGGTGACCACGGCCTTGGTCACCTCCTGGCCCAGGTACGTCTCCGCCACCGCCTTCAGCTCCTTGAGCACCAGCGCGCTGATCTCCGGGAGCGAATAGGAGTGCTCGTTCATCGCGATGCGCACCGAGTTGTTGTCGCCCTCGACGATGCGGTACGGCATCACCGCCTGCGCCTTCTTCACCTCGTCGGAGAAGTAGTAGCGGCCGATGAGGCGCTTGGCGGAATAGACGGTCTGCTCGGGGTTGGTGATGATGTTCTTCTTGGCCGCGTTACCGACCAGGACCGAGCCATCCTCGAGGAACGAGACGCAGGAGGCGTGAGTCGTCTCTCCCCACTCGTTGGGGATGACGGTGGGCTGGCCGTCCTGGACAACCGCCACGCACGAGAATGACGTGCCCAGGTCGATGCCGATTGCGATGTCGTCCGCCATTCCGTCTCCGGTGAGGACCTTCATCAGAGGTCCGTCGGTGAAGGGCACGGAGGTTAGGCACCCCCAGAAGCGGGTGTCAACGTTCCCGTGTCAATAAAGCCCAGCCATTTCAAGGGCTTAGCGAGGGTGCAAGGGAGCACGCCCACTGGCTTGAGGGGGCGCTCCGAGGCCATTATCTCTCATGGCGAAGGGGGTTTACTCATCCATGTCCGTCATCCTCGCCGCTCTGACGTCCGACCCGAACCTGCTGCGCTGTGAGCTGCACCGCCTCCAAGGCCAGGTCCTGCTCCAGGGAGAGCCGAGGGCGAACGCCGTGGGGGTGGGAGCCTACGCCCAGGAGGAGGTCCTGTTGCGGCGCTTCTCCAGTGGCGAGGAGCTGACCCTGGACTCGCTCGTGCCCCCGCATGAATCGGAGGCGCTGCTGTTCCACGCCGGCCAACTGCCCGTGGGCTTGTCGCTGGAGGAGAACACCCAGCCCTTCCGCTCCCGGCGCTGGTTGTTCGCCCTTCATGGCGGCGTACAGGGTTTCGAGCTGCTTCGCGCCCCGTTGCTGGCGTCGCTGCCGGACCACCTGCGGCGTCAGGTGCGTGGCGGAACCGAAGGGGAGCTGCTGTTCGCCGTCTTCCTCAGGCGCCTGCGCGACCTGGGCCGCACGGAGGATCCTCGGCTGGAGGCCGAGGTCGCTGGACGCGTGCTGGCGGACACGGCGCGCGAGGTGGCCCAGGCCGCGACCCAGGCCGGCGTGACACGCACGCCCACGCTCAACCTGGTGGCCACCAACGGCATCCTCCTGGCGGCGACCCGGTACGGCGAGCACCCCTTGTACTGCACGCGGCTGGAGGGGGCGGCCGAATGCGAATTGTGCGAGGTGACGCCCTCGACACCCGATACGCAGCCCGCGGTGGGAGCGCACCGCCGCCGTCGCACCGTGGTGGTGGCCAGCGCGCTCAAGCGCACCACGGGATGGGTGGAGCTGGCTCATGGCCACACGCTGGCGGTGGGGCCGGATCTGCAGATGCACGAGCTGTCCGGCACGTGAGCGACGTGCGCGAGGCAGGCGCCCGGAGGCCGCTCCCGAAGGGGATGCGGGTCTCGGCGCCACCTCGTGGAAGTCCCGGCGGTCCCGCCATGAAGGGCTGAACTCCCGACCGCGCTTCACGAACACCCCTCATTCACACCCAGGCTTTCCCGAGATGGGCGCTCCGGGTCCAGGATGACTGCGGGCCGCTTTACATCCCCGGAGGGGAAGTGCTTCCATTGAGGGTGCTTCATTGAAATATTGAAGAATCGCTGGATTTTTGGTGCTCGTGTCTCCCATGCTCTCAGAAGTTGAGCCGATGTTCAGCATCGAGATCCGCTTGAGGTCGGATGCGGCGGTCGCCGCCGCGTTGAGCCGCCGCTACGCCCGTGAGCATGGCCTGACGGCGCAAGCCAGCGCCGAGGTGGCGGTGGTGGTGAGCGAGCTGGCCACCAATCTGGCGCGCCACGCGGGTGGCCGGGGCTGGGTGGAGCTGTGGCTCGAGGCTGAGTGGCTCTTCATCCGCTCCCGCGACCGCGGCCCTGGCATGGAGGACCCATCCCGGTTCTTTGCTGGCAGGGAAGGGCGTCCAAGCCCGCTGCCCGGAGACAGCCTGGGGGAAGGCGGGGCCGCGGTGCGACGGCTCACCGACGACGTCCAGGTGGCCAACCGCGAAGGTGGAGGGTTCGAGGTGCTGGCGCGCAAGCGGGTGGTGGTCCAGGCGAAAAGGAGGCACGGGTGAGCGGTGGTTGGGTGTGCTCGGCGCTGTTGCGCGTCTTGCAGCAGTTCATGTCGGAGACGGCGGCGTGGTTGGTGCTGCGAGGCACCGTGGAGTCCCTCGGACTGTCCCTGGACACGGCGACCGCGGCGGACCTGCCGCGCATCATCGAGGCGCTGGAACCCGCCACCCGCCACTTCGTGGACCCTTCTCGCCGGCCGCAGATGATGGCGCAGCTTCGCGCGCAGCGCGCGCCCTCGGCGGGGCCGGAGGGCACGGCCACTTCCGCCTCGGCGGAGGTTCGGGCGACCACCTATCTGGTGCGCACGGAAGCGGACGCCAGTCACGCGCGGCTTGCCGCCCGGATGCTGTGCGAATCCCTGGGCGGGCGCGGCTACGAGTGCCAGAAGGTGGCCACGGCGGTGAGTGAACTGGCGCGCAACCAGATTTCGTATGCGGGTGGCGGCACCATCCAGCTCGCGCCGCAGCTTGCGCCCAAGCGGCTGCTGCGTGTCAGCGCCGAGGACTCCGGGCAAGGCATCCCGGACCTGGAGCGCGTCCTGTCGGGGACGTACAAGAGCAAGACGGGCATGGGCCTGGGCTTGTTGGGCGTGAAGCGGTTGGCGGACCGCTTCGACGTGCGCACCGGCCCGACGGGCACGCAGGTGGACTTCGAGGTGTGGCTGTGAGGCTCGCGGTCGCCCACCGCTCCCGTCCGAAGGTGGGGGCGTTGGAGAATGGCGACGGCTTCATGGTGCGCCAGGAATGCGCCCGGACGCTGGTGGCGGTGGTGGACGCGCTGGGGCACGGGCCCGTGGCCGCGCAGATGCTGGCGGAGGAGATGCTCGGCCTGGTGTTGCCCGCGCCCACGAAGTCCTCTGTTTGATCGCCCGGGGAGTGGGGTGTGCCGGCGCGTGCCGCGAGGTGTGAGGGCACTGCTCTCGCTCTCAAGCGCGGCGCGTCGACGACTGTGTGTCCATACCGCACAGTCGGGGCATTGTACGAAGATGGGCCATGGGAACTACGCTATGGCTCCGTCCCACGTGGGGGCTGTGTCCACCTCCGCGCAGATGCTCGCCGTTGACGAATCGCCGTAGTGGCATTCCATTGGGTGAGGTCTGATGGTGCGGCTTAATCGGGACCGGATGGAATCAAGGAGCGGGTCGATGGCCGGCAACTCAGGGGAAGACAACGCCAACCCGGGAAACGCCCGGGAGGTGGCCCCAGAGCGCCCTGACGAGGGCGATTCGCCCGTGTTGGATGGCGTGTCGGATGCGGAGCTGGATGCCATCGTGGGCCAGCTGCGCACGGACAAGAGCCTTCGTACCCGGCCCAGCGCGCAGCCGCGCTACCGCGAGGCCACGCAGTCGGAGCGACTGCACCGGGGCGCGGGCCGTTCACGGGCGTCCACCTTGGGCGAAGAGGAGGCGCCGCCGAAGGAAGCCGCGCCCGTCGTGAAGCATGCCTGGTACTTCGTTGCGGGCGGCGCGGCCTACGGTCCTCACGACCTCGCGGACCTGAAGGCCCACGTGGAGCGGGGTTTTCTGGGCTTTGATTCCCTGTGCTGGCGCGAGGGGTTCAGTGAGTGGCTGCCCCTGGGGCACATCCCGGAACTCGCTTCCGCGCTGCTGCCGCCAGCCGTGCCCGCGGGACCTCCGCCCATTCCGCCGGAAGCGTCCGGGGCCTTCATGCCCCCGGTTGCGCGCGCGGTGGACGTGTCCGAGGCCACCACGGAGCGGGTGATCCTGAACGCACCGGGCACGGTGGTGCCCCCCTTCGCGGCCATTGCCCCTGCCGCCGTCGTGGCCACTCCCGCGGTGAGCGCTGCCGCCATGCCGCAGACGCAGGCCTCCGGCGCATCACTTTCTGTGGATGCGCCAAGGGCTCCGGCCGCGGGCGCTGTCGTCGGGCCTGCTCCGGAAGCTGATGTCGCGGCGCTCGCACCGGAACCTGTCACCGTGCCGGCCGCGAGTGACTTCGCCGCGCACGGAGCCCCTGCGCCGGACCCGATGCCCGTGGCGGAGCCCGTGGGAACCCACGCGGTGCTCGCGTCGCCGTCCCCCGAGGAACGCGCGCGTCGCAAGCGCCGGCTGGGTTTCATCCTGGCGGGTGGTGCCATCGGCGGCGTGTCGGTGGCCCTGGCGCTGAGCGTCCTGGGCGTTGGGGCTGGCCGTGGTGCCTCGAGCCCCGGTGAGGCCGTGGACACGACGCGTGGCTCCGGTGCGCCGCCGCCCGTGGAACAGCCGGTGGCCGCAGCGCCCACGCCAGAAGCGGTCGCGGCTGGCGGCACGGCGTCGGGTTCCTCCACGTCAGTGGGCGGCACAGGCAGCGCGGGTCCTGGCCTCCGCGGCGCGGGCGTCGCGACGTCGGCCGCCGAGAGCGCGCGCGACCCGAGCCCGGTGCAGGAGCCCACACGCCCTTCGACGCCCGCGCTCTCGGCTGTCTCGGTCGAGCGCGGAGGCCGCGTGCCGGAGCTGACCGGCACGGAGAGCACGGCGCGCGCCGCGACTGGCGGCGGACGACCGTCGCCGGAAGAGCGCGTCTTCGAGCGGCCCACGGGCAGTCTCTCCTCGCGAGACGTCGCCGTGGCCTTCGTCATCGGGAAGCACTCCGTGGCGCCTGCTCCGGAGCCGGAGCCAGCCAAGCGGCCCGCGACGACTGTGGCGGAAGCCGCGACGGCTGGCAGCTCGGAGGACGACCTGGGGCCCGACGCGGACTTCGACCGCGTGCTCTCCGGCCCAGGGCCCAACGCCACCAAGCACCACAAGCCGACCGTCTATGTTCCGCCCGACCCGACGGCGCCGCGCGAGTCGCTCGACCTGGCCACCGTCTTCGCGGTGGTGCATGCCCGGCGTTCGGAGCTGGCGGCGTGTGCCCGGGAGCAGTCCGCGCCGCCGCAGGAGGGGGACCGGGCAGTCCTGCGCTTGAGCGTCCTTCCGAGCGGGAAGGTGGAGTCCATCACCACCGAGACGCCGTGGCTGCGAGGCACGTCGCTCGTGCGTTGCATGCAGCAGAAGATAGGCGCCTGGACGTTTCCCAGGCATCGAACGCAGGGAGCGCCCGTCGTCTTCCGATACGAGTTCTGAGCCGCCGCGAGGAGCGCCCATGCCTGCTTACGTCCTGGTCGAGGTCTCGGTGCACGACGCGCAGACCTACGAGCGGTACAAGCAGCTCGCGCCTCCGTCGCTCAAGGCCTACGGGGGCCGCTACCTTGTCAAGGGTGGCCCCACCCAGGCCCTGGAAGGCACCTGGCAGCCTCCGCGCTTCGTCCTGCTGGAGTTCCCCAGCGTGGAGCTCGCCAGGGCCTGGTGGGCATCCCCGGAATACGCCGCCGCCAAGGCGCTCCGCCACGAAAGCGCGCACTCCATCATGTTGCTGGTGGAGGGCGTGCCGGCCACGACGCCCGTTACCGAAGTAGGGGAGTCGCCGGCCTGAGCGGCCGCTGGAAAGCCGAAGCCCGGCGCCAGTCCGCGGTGTGTCGCGGGCCGGGCCGGGCTCGGGTGTCTTCAGTGAAGCGGGAGGACTAGTTCACGCCGACGGCGGTCCAGCTCTCCTTGACCTTCGCCACTTCAGCGGAGTCCGCGCCGTAGAGGTCCGTCGCCGCGTTGATGGTCGCGGTGCGGGCCTGGGCGAACGTGGTGCTCGGCGTCATGTAGTGAGCCAGGGCGCGGTAGTAGATCTTCAGGCCCTTCTCCATGCCGATGGCGTCCTTCACTTCGATGCCGGACGTGCGGTTGGTTCCGCCGTTGGTCAGCAGGTAGAAGGCGTTGTTCGCGATGCCGCTGGAGCCGTGCACCTCGGTCTGCTTCGGGTAGTTCTTGTAGTTGTCGACCGAGTAGTTGTCCTTCGTCGGATCGTCCATGTAGCGCAGGCCGTCGGTGGGGTCGCCGTTCTTCGGCGTCCAGGCCGTCTCGCCCACCGTCCAGTTGAACTTCACGTCGGGGTTCTTCTGGGACGCGTACCACTCGAGGCCAGCGCCCATGATGTCGCTCATCGCCTCGTTCAGACCACCGGACTCGCCGCGGTAGATGAGGCCGGCGGTGCGCTCGGTGAGGCCGTGGGCAATCTCATGGCCCGCGATGTCCAGCGCGGTGAGCGGACCGGAGTTGCGGCCGTCGCCGTCGCCGTAGCTCATCTTCTCGCCGTCCCAGTACGCGTTCACGTAGTTGTTGCTGACGTGGACGTAGGACACCAGCTTCTCACCCGCGCCGTCGATGGAGTCACGGCCGAGGATGTCCTTCATGTAGTCGTACATCATCTGGCCGCCGTAGTGCGCGTCCACCGCGGCCTTGTTGCGCTCCGGGTCCGTGGCCTCGCCCCAGACGTCGTTGTTGTCCTTGATCTGCGTCTGGCCGCTGGCGCGCTCGCGGTTCATCGCGTCGTAGGTCGCCACGCCCTTGCCGCGCGTGCCGTCCTCGAGCGTGTACGTGCCGTCCGCCTGCTTCTTCGTTTCCAGCGCGACCTTGCCGCTGTACATGGACGTGTCGTCCGCGATCTTCTCGCCGGGACCGGGCTCGTTGGGCTCAACGGCCTTCGGGGTGATGGTCAGGCCCCAGCTGTTCAGCGTGCCCGTGTCGCGGCGCGCGTTGTCCTTCACCGACAGCGTCCACTCGCCCTTCGCGGACTCGCCCGCGAAGCCGCTCAGGTCGAAGCTGCCCTTGATGTGGTCCGCGCTGCCACCCTTGCGGTTGTGCACCGTCTCCGACTTGCCGGAGGGGCTGGTGAGCGTGACCGACAGGTCGCCCTTGAACGTGTGGTCGATGTCCAGGTCCAGCTTCAGCTGGTCCACGGTGCCGTCCTGGGTCACGTTGATCTTCGACGTGACGGTGGCCAGGTCGGCGATCTCCGCCTTCGGCGTGGCCGAGGCCTTGATCTCGGAAGCCGTCGCGGCAGCGCCGTGGGCGTGGTCGGCGTGGTCCGCGCCTTCGGCGTGGGTGTGGCCATGCGCGGCGCCGTGCTGGCGGGCGAAGCCGTCAATGGTGTTGAACTGCTCGAAGAGCTTCCCGGTGTTGGCGTCCACCAGGTAGTTCATCTTGCGCGGATTGTCGGTGCCATCCACGTTGGTGACTTCCACCCGGTAGGCGGAGTGGTACTCACCGGAGATGTCCTTGTAGATGACGCGCTCGGAGTTCGGCTGGCGGTCCGGCTTGCCGTCGAACGCCTTCATCGCGATGTCCAGCGCCTGGCTGTGCGACACCTTGGGCTTCTCCTTGCCCAGGCCGGCCGGGATCTCAGACTGGTCGCCGGTGGTGCTCTTGACCTTGCCCTCGGCGTCGAGGTGCGTGACGACCTGCTCGCCGAAGACCTTCACGCCCTCGTGCTGGCGGTCCAGACGCACGTGCGTCATGCCCAGCGAGTCACGCTCCACGCTCTTCGGCGTGTACGCCGGGAACTGCACGCCGCCGATGATGCCGGGGTTGCGGATGGAGGTCTGGGTGGAGGGGGCCAGGTGCGCCAGCGACGTCTGGATGGCGGTCTGCGCCTCGCGGCTTTCCAGGGAGAGCCGGCCCACGGGAGGCGGCAGCGGCTTCAGCGTCTTCTCCGCGCGCGCCAGGTCCGACGTCTTGGCCGCGGGGCCGAACCCGTCCTTGATGACGTTCGGGGCGATGGTCGCGGGCTTCGCGGCCGTCTTCGACTGAGCCTCGGAAGCAGCAGTGGAGCGAATCGTGGGCTTCGGACCTTCGGTGCGGCGAATCGTCATTGGGGGTCTCGAACTCAGTGCAAGGGGGTTGAAGAGTTATCGCCGCAGTGTGGCGCGGAGTTTCTTGCGATATTTTCAACGCAATAAGCCATTCTCGAAAGGCAAGTAAAACCCTGTCGAGGTTCCGTTGAAATCAGGTTACGGACGTGTAAACACGCCCGTTCTTTCACGGGGTGTGTGCGCGATGCTGCTGCACGGAGTGGAGGGGCGGCGAAATTCGGCAGAAATCAGCCGAAAAAAGAAACCTCGAGAAACCGCACATAGAGGTTGCAAGCCGCGTGAAACAAGGCGGCGCCGATGACGGTGCCGGTGCGCTCCCGCATCCACCCGAAGATCAGCGCTGGGAAGAACACGGACAGCCGCCACGCCTGGAAGATGGCCAGGTGGCCCAGGGCGAACAGCAGCGCCGTCAGCCAGAAGGCGGGGCCCAGCCGGCCCCCCAGGAACTTGCGGCCCTGGGGCCAGGCGTCGCGCAGCCGCGTCTGGAGGTAGCCCCGGTAGAAGAACTCCTCCGGCAGCGCGACGACGAAGAGCTGGTCGATGAACCACTCGCCGAAGCGCGGGGGCAGGCGGGGCTGGAAGCGGGCCTCGCCCATCAGCGGAGTGAGGTGCTTGGCCAGCGCCGGGGGCAGGTGGGGGAGCACCTCCACGAACGCGGCGAAACCCAGGAAGAAGAGGGGGCCCACCACCGCGGACAGCAGCAGGAACAGGCGCAGGTCCTCGCGCCACGCGCGCAGTGACAGGCCGTAGTCCCCGTAGTCCTCGTCCCGCCAGCGCATGGGGATGAGCGGCAGGTAGAGGAAGCCCACTGTCGCGACCAGCTTGGGGATGCTGGTGCCGCCCAACAGGAGGAACGCGGCGACGATGGACAGGAAGCCCACGGCCCACAATCCCACCGCTTCCTGAACGGCGTTCGGTCGCCAGGGCGTCGTCACGGCCTGGGTCATGGCATGTCCACCGACGCCAGCTCCACCTTCACGGCGCTCAGCGGAAGCACCCGGCAGCCGCGACGGTGCTTCTTCACCACCACCGCCACCAGCCGCCCCTCCGCGTCGAAGACGGGGCTGCCCGCGGGCAGGGCCAGGGGGACATCATAGAAGGGGGGCTGGGCCGCCCGGGCTCGCGCCGGCACGGGGCGCGCGGGCTGGCCCTTCTTGGCGGGGAGGACGCCCACCAGCCAGCGGCCGTCAAGGCTGTCGCCGTCCCGAAGCACCTTCACGGGCGCCGCCGGGTACGCGCCATCCGGAGCGGCGAGCACCGCCACCTGGAGGTCCTGGCTGGCCATCACCACGCGGGCGGGCAGCGTCTTACCGTCGTGCTCCACCGTGGCGGCATTCAGGCCGGTGAAGCTGGCCCCCACTGGAGTGACGGACGTGAGGACCTGTCCCGCGGACCCCACGAAGACACCGGGCCCCGCGTTCCGAGGACCCTTGACGTGCACCACCGAGCGCCCGTGTCGCTCCAGCACCCGTTGGAGGTCGGCGCGCGAGGGCTTGTCGGCCTCCGCCGCGGCGGAGGCGAAGGGGAGGAGGCAGAGGAGGAGCAGCGGCGGCAGGCGGGACATCGGCGGGTGCCGCAGCCTATCACCGGCGCTCGCGCAGCGCGGTGACGAAGCGGTCCGTCGGGAGCGTGTTGAGCACGTCCCCCTTTCGGGCCCAGCCCCGGCGCGCGGTAGCCACCGCGAAGGCCAGGTTCCTCAGGTCCTCCTTCTGGTGCGCGTCGCAGCTCACCACCAGGCGGACGCCCCGCTTCACAGCCTGCCGGACATATTCGGCCTTGATGTCCAGGCGCGCGGGCTTGCCGTTGACCTCCACGGCCACGCCGCGTTCGGCGGCCCGCTCCAGGACCTCGTCCATGCGGACGGGGTAGGGTTCCCGGCTGTTGATGAGCCGGCCGGTGGGGTGCCCCAGAATCTGGAGGCAGGGGTTGTCCATCGCGGCCAGCAGCCGGCGCGTCATCTGGTCCTCGTCCATGCCGTGCCGGACGTGGATGGAGCCGATGACGACCTCGAGCTGCTCCAGGACGCTGTCGGCGTAGTCGAGCGCGCCGGACTCCAGGATGTCGACCTCGATGCCCTTGAGCAGCCGCACGCCGGAGACCGCCGCGTTGATGCGGTCGATCTCCTCCCACTGGCGCTTGAGGTCATCCACCTTCAAGCCGCCTGCGTAGATGGCTGCCTCGCTGTGCTCGGTGACGGTCAGGTACTTCAGACCCAGCGCCCGCGCCGCGAGCGCCATCTCCTCCAGGCTGTTGCGCCCGTCGGACCAGGTGCTGTGCGCGTGGACCGCACCCTGGACGTCCTCCAGCGTGAGCAGGTCCTGGGGAAGCTGTCCCTCGCGTGCGGCCTCCACCTCGCCGTTGTCCTCCCGCAGCTCGGGGGGCACGTACTGCATGTCCAGCAGGGCGTAGAGCCCGGACTCGTCCGTCACGGGCACCTTGGTGCCGTCGTCCCGGTGGACGCCCCATTCGGAAATCTTGAGGCCGCGTTCCTGCCCCAGGTTGCGCAGGCGGATGTGGTGCGCCTTGGAGCCGGTGAAGTGGTGCAGGGCGGTGGCGAAGTCCTCGTCGGGCAGCACGCGCAGGTCCACCTGGAGGTCGCCGGCCTCCAACCGCACGGAGCATTTGCTTTCGCCCTTGCCCAGCACCGCGGCCACGCCGGGTGCGTTCGCCAGGGCATCCAGCACCGGTCCCGCCTCCGGCGCGGAGGCGATGATGTCCACGTCCGCCACGGTCTCCGCCTGTCGGCGCACGCTGCCGCCCAGGCTGGCGCGCACCACGCCCGGCGCGGCCTTCACCCGCTCCAGCAGCGCCGTGGCCACCGGCAGTACCTCGCCCAGCAGCTTGCGCTCGCCGCGCGCGCGGCGGTACAGGGCGATGCCTTCCAGCATCTTCGCTTCGCTCTTCGCGCCGAAGCCGCGGACCTGCCGCACGCGGCCCTCACGGCAGGCCCGCTCCAACTCCTCGATGCTGCTCACCTGGAGCTCACGCCAGAGCGTGGCCACCTTCTTCGGCCCCACGTCGGGCAACTGCGTCAGCTCCAGCAGCCCAGGAGGAAACTAAGCCCGCAGCTCCTCCAGGTAGCCGAGCCGGCCGGTGGACACCAGCTCGGAGATTTTCTCGGCGAGCGCGCGGCCGATGCCTGGGAGGCTCTCCAGCCGGCCTTCCGCGACCAGGGGGCCCAGCTCCTGGGGAAGCCCGGCGATGCGGTCCGCCGCCATGTCATAGGCGCGGACGCGGAACCCGCTTTCTCCCTGGAGCTGGAGCAGGAGGGAGATGTCACGGAGGACCTGGGCGACGGTGGCCTTGTCGACAACGGTGGGGATGGTCACGTCGGGAGTCACGGGGAGAAGGTAATGCCCGGGCATCGGGAGTGCAGCCAGTCCCGCGTTGTGGGAAAAGGGGCCGCGATGACGAAGATCAAGCTGGGACCGGCGGACTTCGCCGAGAGGGAAATGCGGGGCTACGAGGTCGGCAAGCGCAACGTGTGTATCGCGAAGATCCACGGGCGCTACAAGGGCCTGGATGACTGGTGCAACCACGCCGGGTGTCTGCTGTCCGGCGGTCGCATCGAGGACAACATGGTCGTCTGCCCGTGCCATGAGGTCGGTTTCGACATGGACACCGGGCGCAACGCGACCTCGCCGGGGGTCTGTGACGACCAGCCGACGGTGCAGGTCGCGGTCGAAGACGGCTCGCTCGTCATCGATTGGCCCGACACGCCCTGAAGTCCCTCTCGCACTCCGGAGTACCTGTCATGGCACACGACCACGACCACGACCACGACCATGGGCCTCACGGGCACCATCATCATGACCACGGGCCTCATGGGCACCACGGTCATGACCACGACCACACGCATCATCACCACGACCACCATCATCATCACCCGCACGGCCACGACCACGGCCCGGCGGAGGAGCACAAGGCGCGAGCGCCGGTGCATGTCAGCACCTTCATCGTGACGTGCTCGGACAGCCGCGACGCGGCGCGCGATGAGAGTGGCCAGGTCCTGCGCGAGGGCCTGGAGGCGGCGGGCCACGGCATTGCTGGCACCCTCGTGGTGAAGGATGACCCGGAAGCCATTCGCGGCGCGCTGGATGCCGCGCGCGAGGCGGGGGCCCGGGCCGTGTTGTTCACCGGAGGCACCGGGATTGGCCGGCGCGACTGCACGGTGGAGACGTTGCGTCCGCTGTTCGAGAAGGAACTGCCAGGGTTTGGTGAACTCTTCCGGATGCTGTCCTACCGACAGGTGGGGAGCGCGGCGATGATGTCCCGCGCCACGGCGGGCACCTACCAGGGGATGATTCTCTTCGCGCTGCCGGGCTCGCCCAAGGCCGTACGGCTCGCGCTGGAGGCGCTCATCCTCCCTGAGCTGGGCCACGCCGTGCGTGAGCTGTCGCGATAGCGTCCGCTCCGCGCTTGTCTCAATCCATGAGAATGGCTGAGGCCGGCGTGTTTCGTTGCGAGGAGTGTCCCCTGTTTTCGCCGGAAGTGTAAGTTAACGGTGAAGGCGGGGATTTCTCTCCCTGCCATCTCAACCGCACGTCCCCGCCTGGCAGTGGAGAAACGTATGTATATGAAGCGCCTCGCTTCAGTCCTCCTGGTGCTCTGTAGTGTCTCGGCGTTCGCGAAGGCGCCCCCGGCGAAGGCTCCCGACCGCGAGGTGTGGATCACCCTCGGCTCCGATGCCCTCGAACACGTCAACGCCGCTTTCGCCAACGCCGGACATGCGGCGCCATCGATGAGAGGGCAGACGGCGGACGTCACCGCGCTACGCGTGCGTGAGTCCCAGCTCAACCTCATCTCGCGAATGATGCACGAGAAGCTCAACCGCTGCGGTGGCTTCATCTACCACGACACCGAAGCGGCCGCGCTCACCGCCCTGGACCCGTCGGTCGCGGCGAAGGCCGCCAAGGCCACCGCCGTCACGTACAGCCTGGACAACGCGTCGACGGTCAACGCGTTGCAAGCGGGGGTTCAGGAGCTGGCCATCCGATGGGTCATCGACCACCTGTCCAGCTACGCGACGCGTTACTACACGTCGACGACGGGCGTGGCGTCAGCCAACTGGCTGAAGGGCCATTGGGAGTCGCTGGTTCCGCCGGCGCGCTCCGACGTTACCGTTGAACTCTTCAACCACGCCTCGTGGGCGCAGCCTTCCGTCATCTTGACGATTACCGGCACCACCCTGTCGGAAGAGGTCGTCGTGCTCGGTGGCCACCTGGACTCCACCAGCAACGGCAGCACGGCTCCCGGCGCGGACGACGATGCATCGGGAATCGCCACGCTCACCGAGGTGATTCGCGTGGCCATGCTCCAGAACTACCGCCCGGAGCGCACCGTGAAGTTCATGGCCTACGCGGCCGAGGAAGTGGGCCTGCGCGGCTCTTCGGCAATCGCCACCAAGTACGCGGCGGATGCAGTCGACGTGGTGGGCGTGCTCCAGCTCGACATGACGAACTACAACCTGCGGTCGAACATCGACGTGGCCTTGGTGAGCGACCGGACGAACGCGGCGCAAAACACGTTCGTCACCAACCTCATCGACACGTATCAGCCCGAACTCGAATGGACCACGACGACGTGCGGCTACGCGTGCTCGGACCATGCGTCATGGACGAGCGCGGGCTTCGCGGCCTCGATGCCCTTCGAGGCGCCGCTGAGCGCGTCCAACCCGTACATCCACACCGTCAATGACACGCTCCACAACAGCGGGGGCGATGCCCGTCACGCGCTCAAGTTCGCGAAGCTGGCCGCCGCGTACGTGGCGGAGCTGGCGAAGGGTGGGGTGACGATTGACGAGACGCCGCCGGAGGTCGCCATCACCGCCCCTGCCGCCGGAAGCACGGTGGCTGGAGTTACGACCGTCACGGCCTCGGCCACGGATGCTTCCGGTGTGAACCGCGTGGAGTTCTTCGTGGACGGCGAACTGAAGGCGACGGACACCACGGCGCCGTACGCGTTCGACTGGGACACGGCCGCGGTGCCCAATGGCAGCCACATCGTGACGGCGCGGGCGGTTGACCTCGTGGGCGTCGCGGCGACCAGCGCCGGGGTGTCCGTGACGGTGAGCAACGCGACCAGTACGGCTGGATTCGATTCTGTCCTGAGGGCGCCGCGGTGTGCCTCGGCCTCCAACGCGTGTGATTCCGGTACGCTGCTCAATGGCCGCGGCGGCTTCGTCGGGCCCGAGGTGAACGCGCCGAACACCATCAAGAACTCCTGCAGGGACGGCTTGTCGGGTGCGCACCTGGTTGACCAGTCGAACGAGCGCATCGTGGTGTCCACGCTGGACGGGACGAACTTCGCGCCGGGCAAGTTGGTGCGCGTCGATGCAACGGTCTTCGCCTACAACAAGCTCAACGACAAGTTGGACCTGTTCTACGCGGCCGACGCCAACAACCCTGTCTGGCAGCTCATCACCACGATGCCCGTTCCGTCCAAGGGCCTCCACACGCTGTCCGCCACCTACACGCTGCCGGAGGGCGACGCCGCCCAGGCCGTGCGAGCGGTCTTCCGCAACCGCGGAAGCACGGCGCCTTGCGTGGAAGGCAACTACAACGACCACGACGACCTCATCTTCGCCGCGCAGCCGTCCGCGCTGCTGCGCTGACGCTCCTGGTGCGTCGGGTCCCCAGGCTTCGTTGTTGTCTGGGCCTGGGGACCTCTGACGGAGCGCGCACCTTGAGTCGCCCCAAGCGCGTCGATAGGGTGCGCGCATGCGAACCGTGGATGAGTGGAAGGCGGCACTGCGCGCTGCATTGAAGGAGGCCATGCGCACGCGGAGCCCGCAGGCTTCAGCGGTGCTTCGCGAGCTGCTCGCGGCCATCGACAACGCGGAAGCGCCGGACATGCGCGTGGCGCCCACCGCCGTGGGTGACGTGTTCGCCGGAAGCGCTGGTGGGCTGGGGCATGGCGAAGTGCCCCGGCTGGCCTTGACTCCGGAGGCCGTGCAGGCCGTCATCGACCGCGAGCTTCAAGAGCGGCGTGACGCGGTGGCCCTCTACGAGAAGCTCGGCAAGCAGGACGAGGCGAGTGCCGTGAAGGCCCAGTTGGATGTGCTCCTGGCGCTATGAGGCGCGAAGGCGCACGAATGCCCGCGGCGAGCATCGGGAAGACGGGCGGGCCGCTTGCCGTTCCTGGACCATGTGGGACCGCCTGACGTGACACCTCGCTCGAAGAGACGCACCGCCCCGGTCGTTGGACTCTCGCCTCGAGCCGCCGAGCACCTCCGGCCACGGCTGGAGGCCGTGCTGACGTCCACCGACGCGCGCGCCCGCATCGCCTTCGATCCGGTGGAGTTCCCGCACCGCTACCAGGACCCACGAGACATCGAGGTCAGCGCGCTGCTGGCGGCCGGGTTGGCGTACGGCCGCGCGGACCTGTTCCGTCCCAAGGTGGACGCACTGCTGCGCCGCATGGGGCCGTCTCCCGCCGCCTTCGTCACGGCCCTTGGCGTAGCGGGCGCGCGGGCGCTGCTCGAAGGCTTCGTGTACCGCTTCAACGTGGGTACGGACGTGGCGGTGCTCCTGCTGGGCATGGGGCGTGTGCTGCGGGAGCAGGGCAGCCTGGAGGCGTTGTTCCTTCAGGGGCTCCAGTCGCGTGACACCTTGCACGGCGCGTTGGACCACTTCACGACGGGCCTGCGCGCCATCCCCATGGACGCCTTGCGAAAGGCCCTGGGGCCGGAGCGCGGCCTGCATCACCTGCTGCCCTCGCCGCTGGGCGGGGGAGCGGCCAAGCGGCTCAACCTCTACCTCAGGTGGATGGTGCGGGGTCCGGACACCGTGGACTTCGGCATCTGGAAGCGCGTGCCACCTTCCGCGCTCCTGATTCCTTTGGACACCCACATTGGTCGCATCTCGCGGCACCTGGGACTGACTTTCCGCAATGATTTGACGTGGCGCACGGCGGAGGAGGTGACAGCCGCGTTGCGTGTGTTGGACCCGGCCGACCCTGTCCGTTACGACTTCGCACTGTGTCACTACGGCATGAGTGGGGCCTGCCCCGCCCAACCCATCGCGGAGAATTGCGGTCGCTGCCCGCTGCTGCCGGCGTGTGCCGTGGGGCCACAGGTGGTGGCGACGGCGACCCGCCGGGTCCAAGGAACCACCGCTCGGAAGCGCAGGGAACTGTCGGCGACGCGACGACGTTGACCGTGAAGCGCCCGGGCGCTGCAATGGGGACGTGGCTCCGGCTCCTGCGCGCGGAACCCGGGGCTCTTGGGGCCGGAGGATTGACGCCGTGTTTGTGACGCTGGTGGCATTACCTCCCGAGGTGTCGGAGGAGGTCGAGCGAGGGATTCTCGAGTCCGACGCGGGGCGGAACTGCCAGATCTTGCGTGTGCCCCTGGCGGGTACCTTGCCCGGGGCCATCTCCGAGGGACTCATCGTCCTGTGGGACGACGGCGGCCCGCTGTCGGAGCTGTGCACGAGCTGTCAGCGGTTGAATGCCCTGCGCCGCGTACCCCGCACGCACCTGGTCGTCCTCACGGGCCGCGCGCCTGTGGAAGCCGACGCCCTGGCCGCAGCCGGTGCGGATGAGTGTCTGACCGCGCCCGGGACACACTGGGGCGTACGGCTCGCGAGCCTGCGCCGGCGCCTGTCGGCGCTGTCGGATGGGGATGCCTCGCCCGCGCCGAGCCTCCTTGAAGCCTCGGATCGCGCGCGGCTGGAGTCGCAGTGGGTGCTGGCGGATCGGATGGCGTCGATTGGCACGCTCGCCGCGGGCGTCGCGCACGAAATCAACAACCCCCTGTCCTACGTCAGCTCCAATCTCTCGTACCTGCGCGAGCTGCTCGCCCAGCCGGAGCTGTCCCACGAACAGCTCATGGAGCTGCGTGAGGTGGTGGCCGAAGCGCAGGAGGGCGCTGGTCGCGTCAGCGCGATTGTCCGCGACCTGCGCACCTTCTCCCGCGCGGATGAAGAGCTGCATGGTCCGGTGGACATGGTGCACGTGGTGGACGGCGCGCTGCGGCTGCTCCGCAACCAGATTGGGTTGGTCGCCCGGTTGACGTGCACGTTGGAGCCGGTGCTGCCCGTGCATGGCAACGAAGGGCGCCTCACCCAGATTGTCGTGAACCTGCTGTTGAACGCGCTCCAGGCGCTGCCGGACCGTGCGCCCGAGGAGAACCGGGTGCGGGTGTCCCTGCGCGCCAGCAGCAGCCGGCACGTGGAGCTGGAGGTCTCCGACAACGGACACGGCATGGCGCCGGACGTGCAACGCCGCATCTTTGACCCGTTCTTCTCTACACGCCCCGTCGGAGAGGGCACGGGGCTGGGGCTGTCCATCAGCCTGACGCTGGTGCAGGCCATGGGTGGACGCATCGAGGTCTCCAGCGCGCCCGGCTGGGGCAGCACCTTCCGCATCGTCCTACCCGCGCAGGCCGCGGGCTGGACGGATGGCGCGGAGCAAACGCAGGTTGTGGAGCCGGCGCCCGCTCGTATCCGTCGACGTCTGCTGCTCATCGATGACGAGCCCTCCGTGGGCAACTCGGTGAGCCGGCTGGTGCGTGACGTGTATGAGATTCACGTCGTCCAGGACGCGCGCGAGGCCCTGCGCTTGCTCACCATGGGAGAGCGGTTCGATGCCATCCTGTGTGACGTGATGATGCCGGGCATGAGCGGGCTGGACTTCGTGGTGGAGCTGGAGCGGCTGGCGCCGGAGCTCGCGCTGCGCACCGGGCTGATGACGGGGGGCGCCTTCACCGCGCAGGCGCGTGAGTTCGTGGGCCGCCGCACGCGCGGGCTGCTGGAGAAGCCCTTCGAGCGCGAGCGCCTGTGCACCTTCGTGGAGCACCTCATCCAATGATCCGTGCGGCGCGGCGGAGTCTGGCGGCGTCGCTGGTGGCGCTGCTGGCCGCGGGCTTGTTCGTGGTGCCGGGGTGGCTGCAGGGCTTGTCGCTGGTGGTGCGCGCTGCGGGCATGCAGGGTCGCGTGGAGACGGCGCTCGCGGACTGGCGCACCGGGCCCTTCGACGTGAGCGACGTCCAGGTGCCCACGCGCCACGGTCCGGTGCGTGCCCGGTTGTACCGGCCGGTGACGCAGCGCGGACGCACGGTGGTGTTGACCTCGGGCGTCCACGCGGATGGCATCGACGAGCCTCGGCTCGTGAAGCTGGCGGAGGACCTGGCCATGGGCGGCCAGGCGGTGCTTACCCCGGAGCCGCCGGACCTGCTGCGCTACGAAATCACGCCGCGCCTGCCGGACATCATCGAGGACGCCGCCGTGTGGGCCGCGTCGCAAGCAGACCTGGCGCCCGACGGCAAGGTGAATCTGTTCGGCATCAGCTTCTCCGGCGGCTTGTCGGTGGTGGCGGCGGGACGGCCCGCCTTGCAGGACCGGGTGGCGGCCACGCTCTCCTTCGGCGGTCATGGGGACTTGCCGCGCGTGCTCACCTTCCTGTGCTCGGGCGACTTGCCGGATGGAAGTCACCTGGCCCCGCATGACTATGGCGTGGTCATCATCCTGCTCAACGTGGCGGAGATGCTGGTTCCTCCCGAACAGGTGGAGCCCCTGCGCGCGGGCATCCGGACCTTCCTGCGCGCATCCCATCAGGCCATGGTGGATGGCCGCCTCGCGGCGGAGACGTTCGCCAAGGCGCGTGACCTCCAGGCGGAGCTGCCGGAGCCTGCGGCCACGTTGATGGGCTACGTGAACACGCGCGACGTGGCGGCGCTCGGCCCACGCTTGCTGCCCTTCGTGAAGACGTTCGCCGCGGACCCGGCGCTGTCGCCAGAGCGCTCGCCTCCGCCCACCGCGCCCGTCTTCCTGTTGCATGGCGCGGGGGACACGGTGATTCCCGCCATGGAGTCCAGCCGGCTGGCCGCGGCTCTGCGTCCCCACACCGAGGTCAACGCGCTGGCCACGCCGCTCATCACCCACGCGGAGATGGACGGGCCACAGGCACTGATGGACGTGTTGCGGCTGGTACACTTCTGGGCGGACCTGCTCGACGCCTGAGCGGCGCCGGCCTCCGCTTCGCGAGGCGATGCTCGCGGCGGTGCGCCTCCCTATACCTTCTTGGCCTTGGGCGCGCGTCTGGGCTTGGGAGCAGCACGTGGGGCCGGAGCTGCCGGTTCGGCCGAGGCACCTCGAGCCGGAGCCGCCACGGGCGCCTGAGCCGCCGAGAGCTGCTGTCGCGCACGGGAGCTGAAGTTGGGGTTGGTCGTCCACCAGTCCAGGCCCATCTCCTGTGCCCGCTCCACCGAGCAGATGATCAGTCGGATCTGGATGGTCAGCAGCTCGACGTTCGTCAGATTGATCTTGATGTCCCCGGTGATGACGATGCCCTTGTCCAGCACCCGCTCGAGGATGTCAGCCACGGAGCTGCTGCGGGTCGAGGTGGGCGGGTAGTGTCGCTGAGGGGGCGGCGTCACGCGATCGTCGATTTGGGCCATGGCTCCTCGCTCTCTGTCCGCTGCTCGGCCAGCCTCACAGCGTCGTGCCCAGCGGCCCGAGGTCCAGATTCAGGTCCTCGTCCGTCAGGTCGAATTGCTTCTTCAAGACATCCATCTGCTCCTGCAGGCGCAGGAAGGTGACGCCCAGCCTTTCAATCTGCTCCTCGCTCAGTGAGCCGGCGTCGATCCGGCGCAGCGCCTGCCTCTCCAGCAACTGGCGGATGAGCTCGACGACGGCGAGCACCAGCCGTACGAGCCCGGCCTGGACGTTCTCCTCGTCCAGTTCCAGCTTGGGCGGCTTCGTCGGCTCCAACGCTCGGGCGAGCTCCTCCACCGCCTGTGGTGCGCCCTCGACTGCCATGGTTCACCCCGTCTCCCATCCCGCGCGTGGGCGGGTCTTCCTCCCGCCTCACTGCAAGCGCTGCGGATGTTCGGGAAGGGTGCCCACCTCCAGCGCCGTCTCCACCGAGGTCAACAGCAGCCGCAGGCCCAGGTAGATGAGGTCCACGTCGGCCACTGAAATCACCAGGTCACCGCTGATGACCACGCCCTTGTTGAGCACCCGGTCCAGCAACTCCAACACCGAGGCGCGCTCCTGCTGTGCCTCGGGTGTCGTCGCCTGCCCGTTCATCTGTTTTCACCTCCAGGGCCTGTTTCAGGAGGCGCAGGCCCTGCCCCCTCCTGCGCTGCCTTCAACGCGTCCAGGCGGTCGAGCAGCTGCGACTCCTGCTCATCGAACTGCTCCTCCGTGATCTCGCCGCGCTCGAGCTCCTGGTACAGGTCGCTCAGGCGGGTGCGGAGGTCGGTCTGTTCCTGGGCCTGTTCGTCCTGAACGGCCTTGTGCACCGAGCGGAAGATCCACGCGATGCTCCGAACCGGGGACATCAGGATGTCGTCCAGGATGATCAAGGCGCCCCCTGCGCTGCCTCCTCCACCTCTTCGAAGTGGATTCGCAGATGGGTGAAGTTGTACGGCGGCCAGGGTCCGGTCACGTTCACCTGGAAGTTCTCGGGCAGCGTCGCGCCCAGCTTCTCCACGGTCGCGTTGAAGGCGTCGACCTTCTTTTGTGGCACCAGCGCGGCCAGATTCACCACCTCCGACTCATTGCGCGGCTCGTTGACCACGGTCTGCCTGGCCACGGACTCGATTCCATCGAGCACCTTGTCGGCGGTCGCCTCACGGAAGCCGTTGAGCAGGTCGACGAAGTACTTCCCCAGCTCGATCTTCTCTTCGCGCGACGGCTCCCCCTCGCGGTAGAGGTCGTCCCGCATCGCCTTGAGCTCGGGGAAGGCGTTGACGTAGTACCCGAACGCATCGGGGTCGCTCAGCCGGATCCGAAGGCCCATCTCCACGTTCCCTCTCACCGCACGGAGCTGCGTGAGGAAGTCGTTCGCGTGCTCGGCCAGCAGGTTCCGTACTTCCCGCTCGCTGCCGGCAATGATGCCGAACGCGACTGGTAGCATCGGCGCCTGGTCCATCACCTGACCCAGCACTGCGCTGTGGGTGCTGAGGTGTTTGCGCTCCGGCCGAAGCGTCTGCTGCTCGATATCGCTGACGATGGCCGCCAGCTTTCCGGACGTCACCGGGTGCACGTCCGCACCCTGGATGCCGGGAGTGTCGAGGTTCAGCGAGTCGACCACCTCTATCGGAACCACCGCGTACAGGTAGCGTCCCTCCGGGGTGGACTTCTCGTGTCGAGTCTTGGCGCGTGGCATGACGTTGTCCTGTCCTGTTCAGGTGAAGATTCAGACCGCGACAGGCGCAGCCGCAGCGGCGGTGAGGCCGATGGCGTCGGCGTACTTGAGGTAGGTCTCAATCGAAGCGATCACGACGCGTGCCTCGATAGAGAGCACTTCGATGCCGACCAGCGAGACCTTCACCCAGGCATCGACCACGATTCCCTTGTCCAGGATCCGGTCGATGACGTCGGCCGTCGAGGTCGTCCCGGTAGAAGTTGAGACGTTTGCCATGACGTATTCATCCTTTCTCTTGGAGGTGCTCCAGCTCGGCGAGGGCCGCGACGGCAGGCTTTGCCAGGTCTGCAACGAAGCCGTAGGGGGGCCACGGGCCGCTGCACATCACATTGCCGGGGCCGTCTTTCTGGAAGCGAAGGAAGGCCCGCCGGAACTCGGCGAGCTTGGGGCGCTCCACCAGGAAGGCCATGGAGAGCAGCTGCCCGTCTGGGCGAGCGGCATGGTCCCAGGTGCAGCGGACGAACTGCCCGGAGAAGGCCGCCTGCGCCCGCTCCGCCATGCGCCGGGCAGCGCGGTCCACACGTGTCTGCTGCGCGTAGAAGCGACGCCGGTTGTCCAGGTAGGCCCGTCCGCGGGTCTGGGCGTCCGCCCCGGTGGGCGCCCCTGCCTGCTCCGGGGGCTCGGCCACGTCCGACTCCTGGAACAGGATGCGCAGCCCCATCTCGTCACAGCCCTCCACCTGGGCCAGCGCGTCCGAGAACTGCCGCTCGTAGCGGTGCAGGAACTCCACCACCTGTTCGGGGTGATGGACGAAGCAGCCGTAGCGCATGGGCAACACCGAAAGTCGGCGGTGCAACTGCTCGACCACCCGGGCGTACTCCAGCGCCTGCTCGATGCCGGCCGAGGAGGCCAGCTCCTCCTCCACCGGCGAGATGGCCGCAGCCAGGTTGCCGTGCTTCACCGCCATCAGCGGCGCCTGGTTCAGCCCCGGCGGCAGCGACTCCTTCGCTGCCTGCCGTGCGTCCAGGATGCCGTACATGATTGACTTCACGGCCGCTCCTCCAGGCTGGGGCAGAAGCTGTAGGGAGGCCAGGGGCCGGTCGTCTCCACCGTCAACCCCTGCGGCTGGTACCGGGCCGCGAGCTGCTGCACGCGCTGGGCGAACCGCTGCACCTGCCCGGAGTGCACCAGGAACGCGGAGTTCAGCACCATGTCGTCCTGCCGGCCCGAGATCCCGCGATCTGCCAGGCGCAGGGGTTTCACCGAGAGCGCCGCCGGGGCGAGTTCCTCGCGGATGTGGGCCGCCAGGCTCTGTCCCTCGTTGCGGCTGCGCACGTCGAGCTCGCGCTGCATCTTCTTCTCGTGGAAGTAGCGCGCGCCGGGAGACTCGGGGAGGTGCTGGAGGCGCTGGCGGAACTCAGGCGCTCGCTCCAGATGCGCGCGCAGGCGTTGGGCGTTGGCGTAGACCTTGACTGCCCATTCCTCCTTGTCGGCGATGTCGTCGAGGAAGCTGGAGATCTCCTGCCGGTGGGCGTCGACCGCCTTGGACAACGCTCGCGGTGAGGAGAAGATCGCCCCGAAGCTCACCGGAAGCACCGGCGAGGACTGCATCACCTCCTCGAGCACGCCCTCGTGCCTGACCGCCCGGGGGGCCACCCACTCCAGGTCCTGGGTGTGGTCCGCACCCTCCGGCCCCAGGAACTCCTCCATCGAGAGCGGACTGTAGATGGCGGCAAGGTTCCCCAGCTTCAGCGCCCGCACGTCGGCGGCGCCGCTGATACCGGGAACGGAGAAGTGCTCCACCGCCCCTGCCCGCGTGAAGCCATAGACGTACAGGGCCTGCTGGCCCTTGCGTCGCCCCTGCACACCGGGATTGCTGTGGGCTCTCATGGCCGGCGTGCCTCCTTGTGCCCTCGGATCGCCTTGAGCAGGCTCTCGGATGTGATGACGAGCCGCTTTCCCTTGCCGCTGATGACGTGACGCACGGCTTCCCAGGCGGCCTGATTGCACACGGCCTGGATGTCGGCGCCGGAGAAGGACTCGCTGCGTGCAGCGAGTCCGCCCAGGTCGAGGTCCTTCTCCACCGGCTTGTCGCGCAGGTGGACCTGGAAGATGTCGCGCCGCGCTTCGCGGTCCGGCAGCGGCACATCGACGAGCAGGTCGAAGCGTCCCGGGCGCAGCAGCGCAGGGTCGAGCAGGTCCGCGCGGTTGGTGGCCGCGAGCACCAGCACGCCGGTCAGCTCCTCGATGCCATCCATCTCGGCCAGGAACTGGCTGACGACCCTCTCTGTGACGCGCTCGTCCATTCCCCCGGCGGAGCGCGTCGGCACGAGCGAGTCGATCTCATCGAAGAAGATGATGCAGGGGGCCGCTTGACGGGCCTTCTGAAAGGTCTCGCGCACCCCCCTCTCGGACTCCCCCACGAACTTGCTGAGCAGCGCCGGGCCCTTGACCGAGATGAAGTTGACCTGGCTCTCGTGGGCGGCGGCCTTGGCCATCAGCGTCTTGCCGCAGCCAGGAGGGCCGCTCAGCAGCACGCCCTTGGGGGGGCGGACCTTGGCCCGCGCGAACTCCTCGGGGTACCGGAGTGGCCACTCCACCGCCTCGATGAGCCGCTGCTTGAGCTGCCCCAGTCCGCCCACGTCCTTCCAGCCCACGTCCGGGGTCTCCACGAACACCTCGCGGATCGCCGATGGCCCCACCTCGTGCAGCGCCGCCTGGAAGTCGGCCATCGTCACCTGGACCTGTATCAGCTCGTCGTAGGGAATCTCGGCCGAGGCGAAGTCGATGTGGGGAATCAGCCGGCGCAGGCAGAGCATCGCCGCCTCGCGGCACAGGGCCTGGAGGTCTGCGCCTACGAAGCCATGCGTCACGGCCGCCAGATGGTCCAGGTCCACGTCCTCTGCCAGCGGCATGCCCCGGCTGTGGATGGCGAGGATCTCCTTGCGCGCCGTGCGGTCGGGGATGGAGATGGCGATCTCGCGGTCGAACCGCCCCGGGCGACGCAGCGCCGGGTCCAGCACGTTGGGGATGTTGGTGGCAGCCAGCACGATGACGTGCCGGCGTTGGGCCAGGCCGTCCATCAGCGACAGCAACTGCGCCACCACCCGCTTCTCCACCTCGCCCTGCACGTTCTCGCGCCGGGGAGCGATGGCGTCTATCTCGTCCACGAAGATGATGGCCGGGGCCCTGCGCTGGGCCTCGTCGAAGATCTGCCGGAGGTGGGCCTCACTCTCTCCGTAGAACTTGTGCATGATCTCCGGGCCGGTGATGGTGAAGAACGCCGCCGCCGTCTCGTGGGCCACCGCCCGGGCGATCAGCGTCTTGCCGCAGCCCGGCGGGCCATACAGCAGCACCCCCTTGGGGGCGTCGATCCCGAGCCGCTCGAACACCTCCGGATACCGCAGCGGCAGCTCCACGATCTCGCGGATGCGGCCCAGCTCCCGCTTCAGCCCACCCACGTCCTCGTAGCTGACGGCGCGCGCCCGCTCGTGCGTCACCTTCTCCTTCTCCGGCGCCTTGGCGACCTCCAGCAGGGTGTTGGGGTGAATCACCACCGCCCCCACAGGAGTGGTCTCGACGACGCGGAAGTCGGCCGTGCGGCTGCCGAACAGCAGCGCGCGGACCCGGTCTCCCTTCACCACCGGCAGTCCGTCCAGCAGCGTGCCGATGTAGGCCAGGTCACGCTGCGCGGGGGTGAACTCCAGGGGCGCCAGCACGACCTTCTCGGCGTGTCGGGCGGGGGCCAGGGTCAGCTTCACCGGTTCGTCCAACTGCACCCCGGTGTTGGCCCGGGTCACACCGTCAATCTGGAGGATTCCGCGCCCCCGGGCGTCCGGGTAGGAGGGCATCACCTTGGCCGCGCTGCGGCGCTTGCCGGACAGCGTGACGATGTCGCCGACATGCGCCCCCAGCCGCTTCATGTCGGCGGGGTCCATGCGGGCGAGGCCACGGCCCAGGTCTTTGCCGAGGGACTCGGCGGCGCGCAGCGTCCGCGTATGTTCCCGTGTCGCGACGGTCACGAGCGGCGCTCCTCCTGGGCGGTGAGGCGGATCTCGAGGACGCCGTTGCGGCAGTTGGTGTGCATCTGCCGGCGGGTGAAGCGCCTGGGGAGCAGGACCTCCTTGTGGTACTTGAGCGCCTCGTGCTCGGCATGCAGGGTCAGGATGTCTTCGCGGAGCTCCAGCGTGATGTCCTTGCGGTCGACACCCGGCAGCTCGGCCACCACCAGCACGTCCGGCCCCTCTTCGAAGACATCCACCAGGGGCTCGCGGATGGGGTGGACGACCGCCTTGCCGGTCTGGTGATCCTGGCGGATGTTCCCGAAGGGCTCCACGCGCGGAATGCCGCTCGGTTGACCGGGTGCGCCTCCTCCGATTCGCACGTTGAAGCCATAGACGCCCCTGAGCCCCTTGTCGGAGGCTCCGAACTCTCCGGAGCGTTGGAGCTGTTCGCTCTTCTCCGCGAGCTCCGCCAGTTTCGTGACGAGGGTGGTGATTCCTTCGAGGAACCCTCCACCGCTGATGCCAGTCTTCTCTGCCATTGCTCCACCTGTCGTGATTCAAAGCTCTGGCAGCCCCTCCTCCATGCCCAGCGGCAAGACTCTAAGGTGGGGATTCCGCCCGCCCCATGTCCGGCGAGGAGCGGCACGGATAGGGGCCGGCTGGTGATGCCTGGTCGGCGGGTATCGGCGCATCGCCTGAGGGGGGCTCGTCAGTCATGTCGCCCCCTGCCCATCGCCCGGGAGGTGGCAGATCGATCTGGGAGGGGCGGGGCCGCCTCACCTCCCTGAACTTCGCCGCCTGTCGTGTCTACGTTCTGCATGGACAACGCATGCGCGTCCGGCACGCGTGTGCGTCAGCGGTGTGAGTACCCATGGCCTCGGTCAAAGGAATTGCGAACGGGGGGAACACGCGCAAGCGCGTCCAGCAAGAGACGCTCCCCCAGGATGTACAGGCGCAGGAATTGGAACGCTTCCACGCGCAGCGCGAGGCGCTCATCGCCAACGTTGCGCAGTCCGGAGCGAGGCTCCTCACGGTCGCGGCCCGGCGGTTGCCGACCGTGCTGACGCGGCCCGTGCTCGAGGGGGGAAGCCGCATTCTCCAGGACACCACCCTCTACCTCCAGGAAGCGTCGATGGAGGAGTGGCTCCGCGCCGCGCAAAAAAAGCTGAAGGCGAGGCCCGGGAGCTCCATCCTTGGGCTGCTGGGCATTGGACTGCTCGCTGGGCGGCTGCTCCGTAAGGTGGCGGAGAAGGGGGGAGCCGAGTCCTTCCAAGACCGATTGCGCGAAAGCATGTTCCTGGCGACCCATGGTGGAGTGGGGCGGCCCCCAGCCGCCGCACGTCAGCGATTGCTCAGGGGTGGCGCGGGTGGAGCGCCGACGCAAGGAGGCGTGGCCGAGGGCTTCAAGGAGCGATTGCGCGAAGGCATGTCCATGGCGACTCTTGGTGGTGGAGTGGGGCGGCCCCCGGCCGCGATGCGCCTGCGCCTGCAGAAGGCTGGAGGGTCGAAGCAGGGGGCGCCACGCAAGCGCGACGTGAAGGAGCGAGCGCCGCGCGAGCCCGCGGTGAGGGCGAAGGAAGTGGCGCGAGACGTCGCCGAGGGCGCCCGGGACGCAACACGCGCCTTCGACGAGGTCACCAAGAGCGCCCAGGGTGCAACACGCGCGTTCGCAGAGGCGACCCGGGGCGCAGCGCGCAAGGGCGGTGAGGCTGCGAGCGGCGCGCGAAAGGCGATGAAGGACACAACGCGCGAGGTCGCTCGAGGGGCCGCGAAGCCAGGGGGAAAGAAGTCGCCGGCCAGCACCGAGGCCACGTCCACGAATGCGCCCTCACAAGCGCCGAGCGGCTACCTCGGGATGGGGGCCTTCCCCGTCCGGCTGCCGGAGAAGCTCGCGAAGACCCATGGCACCCAGAGCGGCCTCAAGGTCGCGAGCGTGGAGCCGGATGGCCCGGCCGAGGAGGCGGGGCTGCATCCGGGTGACACGCTGCTCACGCTCGAGGGGCAGCCATTGCGAGAGGTGGATGACCTGGTCGCGCAGCTGCCTCCGGAACGTGTGGGCCAGACCGTGCACGCAAAGGTGCTGCGCGCCGGGGCTGCCAAGGTCATCGACCTCACCGTTGGCGCGCACCCCTGAGCCGGGGGGCGCGAGCGCTCATGCGGCTCACGATGACTTGACGGGGCCGGAGGAGGACCTGCGGCGCGAGGAGGATGTGCGGGGCCTGGGCGCTCCCTGCGAACGAAGGCGCGCCAGCCCCGCGAGCCCTTTCAAGCCACTTCCGGAGTGCTTGCCTGGCGGTGGACATCTCCCAGCCGAGGAGGCTCGGGACGTGTCGATGTGTTTCGAGGCTCCGGATGGAGGAACTCCCGGGCATAGACTGGTGGCCGTTGTCCTCGCATCCTTCGAAGGGGCCCTCGCGCGTGCGTCCATTCTTCATCGTCCTTGGTTGTTCCTTCGTCCTCGGGTGCGCGTCCACGCCGAAGCCCGTCCCAGCAGCGCCTCCTGAAGCCGCCGAGACGTCCCAGGCGGAGCACGAGACACCGGCGTACCTCTCGCCCTCTGAAATCGTGAAGGTGCTGGAGGATTCCAAGGTCGCCTATCGGGTCGAGGGCAAGGACTCACCCCCGGGCGGGTGGGGCGACCAGTTGTGGCCTCAGCGCGTGGCCCTGATTGACGTCCCCCAGGTGGAGGTGGAGGACGGCCGCCGCACCATCCGCGAGTGGCCCACGCCCGCCGGGATGAAAGCCCTGCTCGATGAGGCCGAGCCCCACTTCCAGGCGAAGCGCTACGACGAGGCCGCGAAGCTGTACGCCCAGGCCACGGACCTGTGTCCCGAGTGCTACGTGGCGTGGGTCTTCCGGGGTGACGCGGACTACTTCGCCGGAGACGCGGCCACCGCGCTGGAGCACTACGGCCGCGCCACCACCCTCAACCCCTATGACCACCGTGCCTGGTTCTTCCAGGGCAATGCCTTGGCGAAGCTGGGGCGCTTCGAGGAGGCGCTGGATGCCTGGGCGCAGTGCCTGGCGCTGAGCCCGCGCTATCCCATCATCCGCCAGTTCTTCCGCACCAACGCCCACCTGGGGTTGGTCATCCGCGGTGACACCATTGTTCCGCGCGGGTACGCCGAGCGCGACGCGGAGGGCGTCTCCATCCAGTTCGACCCCAACCACGACCCTGCCTGGCTGGCGTTCGCCAATTGCAAGGCCCTGTGGCTGGGCGAGCCGTCACACCGGGCGAAGATGACGGGCTCCACCGAGGAGCAGTTCACCTCCGTGGAGGAGATGGAGTGCCTGGCATCGGCGCTGGCCGTCCATGAGAGCCAGAAGGCGGAGGGCAAGACGGATGCCTTGGACCCCACGCTGGACCGCCTCTTCGCCATCGCCCAGGAGGGGCTGCTGCTGGAGGCGGTGTTGTTCGAGGTGGGCGCGCGCGTCCACCCTCAAATCGCGCTCACCCTGGAGGATGAGCTCCGCCGGCGCCTCAAGAAGTACGTCCTGACGCACGTCCTGGTGCCGGCGGGAGGCCACGGGGGCTGAGCGCCCTAGCGCGGCAGCTTGAGCCGCAGGGTGAACACGTAGGACACGCTCACCGTCCGGCCCTGGAACTGCACCGGGGTGTAGCGTCGGGCGTGGAGCGCATCGAGCACGGCCTCATTCATGTGAGGCAGGCCCTTGATGATGCGGCAGTCCGTCACGTCGCCGCGCACCGTGATGACGCACTTGGCGATCATGGTGCCCTCCACGCGGGCGGCGAGCGCCTGGTGCGTGTACTCGATGCCCGGGTTTCCCATCAGTCTGGGCGGTGACATGCCCTGGCCAAAGGGCATGATGTCGGTGCCCGTGGCTTCCTGCCCAGGGACCAGGCCGGGCACGTACTGCACGCCAATCACGTTGCTATCCTTGTAGCCCTCCGGATGCCCACCCGGCACGCCAGTCCCCGGGTCGTCCGCCACCTCGTCCGTCGAGGTGCTGGTGTCGGTGCTCGCCACCGCTTCCACCGGCTTGGGCGGCGCGTCTACCACCGGCGGCGGCACGCGCGCGGGCACGCGGTCCCGGTTGCGCGGGCGAGGGCGTGGCGCGGTGGCTGCTTTCGGCTGCGCCGGGGCGGGGGAGCCCTTCGCCACGCGCGGGAGCTGCGCCACGCGGAGCACCAACTCTTTCGGCTCCGGAGGCTCGCTGGGACCCGGCGGCCTCGCGGAGATGAAGAGCACCGCCCCGAACAGGGCCGCATGCAGGGCGATGGACACCCACACGCCCGTGCCAATACGTCCAGCCCGCTGCCGCTCGATGACCGAATTGAACATTCCGGATGGCCTCCCTCAGCGTCTGGCGCTCCCGGTAACGGCCGTGCAAGACGGACGGCACCGACGGGGACGGGTGGCTGCGGAGCGCCCTGTCCACGCAAGAGTCAACCTACGGAGTTGGCGTCTTCGAATGGCGGTGGGGCGGCCATCGCTTCGTCATGGTTGTGTCATGACGAAGCGACCTCCATGCGGTAGCCCACGCCCCGGATGGTGTGGATGGAGAATCCAGAGGTGCTCGTCCACCCCAGCTTCTTCTTCAGGCTGGAGACGAAGTTGTCCACCGTCCGCGGGTCCACCACCACGTCGCGGCCCCAGACGGCGTCCAGGATTTCGCCTCGGGGCAGGGCCCGGTCCTGGTGCCGCAGCAGGAAGGCCAGCAGGTCGAACTCCGTGCGCGTCAGCTCCACCACCGAACCGTCCGCGCGCGACACCTGCCGCCGGCCCAGGTCCAGGGTGAAGCTGCTGAAGCCCATCTGCTCCGGCGGCGCCGTGCCGGAGCGGCGCACCAGGGCGCGTACCCGGGCCAGCAGCTCCCGCAGCCGGTAGGGCTTGGTGAGGTAGTCCTGCGCGCCCACCTCGAAGCCCCTGAGGATGTCGTCCTCCAGAGAGCGCGCGGTGAGCATCAGCACCATGCTCTTGTTGCCCTGCGTCCGCAGCCGGCGGCAGAAGCTGTAGCCGTCCTCGCCGGGCAGCATGACGTCCAGGATGAGCAGGTCGAACGCACGCTCTTGCAGCAGCCGCTCCGCGTCGCGGGTGCTGGGGGCCTCGGCGACGAGGTAACCCTCGTCCAGCAGGTTGTCCCGGAGGCCGACGCGCAGGTGGGCGTCGTCCTCGACGATGAGGATGGCGGGACGGAGGGGCGGGGTGGATGTGGCGGTGTTCATCGAGCCGGCTCGTTGAATATCAGCGCGAAGGTGGTGCCGTCGGGTCCCGAGGCGGCCACCTGGATGTCGCCCCGGTGCAGCTTCATGATTTTGCGGCACAGGGCAAGGCCCAACCCGCTGCCATGGACCTCCGGTCCGGGCACCGTCAGCCGGTAGAAGTCCAGGAAGGCGTTCTCCCATTCGGACTCGGGGATGCCGATGCCGTTGTCCTGGAAGAGCACCGTGCAGCCGTAGCCCGGAATCATCTGCGCGCGGATGGAGATTTCGACGGGGCTTCTCCGGTTGTAGGCGCACGCGTTGCGGCCCAGGTTGGAGAACACCATCCGCAGCAGGCCCGGGTCCGCTTCCAGCTCCACATCTTCCAGATCCGAGGTGATGTGGACGGGGACGTTGGTCGCATTGGCCAGGTCGTCGCGCAACGGGGGGATGAGCTCCTCCAACCGCACGCGCGAGGTCCGCAGCGTCCAGCGGCCCTTGTCGATGCGGTTGAACGACAGGATGTTCTCCACCAGGAAGTGCAGCCCGTCCGCGGCCTGGACGATGCGCGCCGGGTAGTCGCGCACCTCCGGTGCCTGCGCCAGCTTCCGCTCCAGCGTCTCACCGAGCAGGCGGATGGAGGCCAGGGGCGTGCGCAGCTCGTGGGAGACGGTGGCCACGAAGTCGCTCTTGAGCTCCAGGAAGCGGTACTTGCGCTGCTGGGCCACCACCGCGAGCGCGAAGATGGCCACCGCGAGCCCTCCGCACACGGCCACCAGCAGCGTCTTCAGCCCGTAGCGCGCGTCGATGTCCGCCTCCTGGCGCGCCCACTGAGGCATGTCCACCGCCAGCTTCAGCGTGCTCAGGGGACGGACGGCGCCGCCCGCGCGCAGCCGCAGGCGCCCCGTCGCGTCGAAGAGGCCGCGCGCCTGCATGTCCTGGGTGATGGGCTGGAGCATCGCCTCCAGGTCCACCGCGATGCCGTACACCGCCTCGCCGCGCAGCGCCACGTACCAGGACTCGCCCAGGAGGGTGGGCTCGTAGAGCTCCTCGGGAATCACCAGCATGCCCGCGCCCGCTTCGCCCGCTCGGGCGAGGAAGTCGCCCGTGGGCTCGCCCAGCGCGGCGCTCACCCGGACGATGCGCGCATGGAGGAAGTCGAAGTCCGCCCGCGTGAAGCGTGAGCGCTCGCGCAGCACGTCCCGCTGCAGCCCCGACGCCCGGGCGAAGCCGCCCAGGTCCTCTGGAAGGCCCTCGCGCAGCAGGGCCCGCACCAGCGGCATGGTGGCAGGGCCGCGCTGGAGCCGCTCCACCACCAGCAGCAGGAAGGGCAGCTCCTGCTCCGGTGTCAGCCGGTTCGCCGCGTGGTAGCGCAGCAGCTCCTCCACGCGGGTGGCCGCGCCCCGCGCGTCCCGGGCCGCCAGCGCCGCCTCCACCGCGCGCAGCCGCGTGAGGCGGGGCTCCCATTCCCCCGCGGGGGCGCCGTCCTTCAGCCTCGCGCCCAGCAGGGCATGCACGTCCCGCGCGGGCGTCCCGGTACCCGGCATGGGGATGGTGAGGCGCGGCAGGAACTGGTAGCCGCGGAAGTTGATGTAGTAGCCCTCGCCGGGCTCGAGCGGGTCGCCCACGGCGGCGTGGAGGGGGGGGATGCTCTCATCGAGCTTCTTCGCCAGGTTCTGCCGCAGGGCCTCTTCGGCCGCGTGGGCCAGCGCGTCCCGGCGCGAGCGCAGCTGCGCGTGGGCGTCATCACGCTCCTGGCTGAAGATGCGCTGGAGGCTGACCAGCCCCCAGCCAAGGGCCAGGAGGCCACAACCCAGGGCGACGAGCGTAGGAAGGAGCCGGCGCAGCATGTGGAGCCGCCGCTGACTATCGCACAGCCGCCTTCCCCCAGAGGCTTTTCACTTCAGCCTCCTGGCCGGGGCGAGTGTCCTGGGCCGGTGAGCGGGCGGACTTCGGGTCCACGTCCGGACAGCCCCGGTGCCGCGCGGCTGGCGTGGGACGTCCCCACCGGGGAGGTTGGGGATGGAGGTTCACGCATGCGCGTCGTGTTTCCCTTGTCACGGCCCTGGCCGGGGGGGCCGGTGGTGCTCTGGGGTGGAGCGCTTCCGGCGGGCAGTCTGAAGTACCTGACGTTCTCCCATCACCTCCAGTCCGCGCCCGCGGAGACAAAGGGCCTGGTGGAGCTGTCCGGTGCGTCGTCGGCGCTGGCGCTGGATGCGCTGGGCCGCGAGCGCGGGCTGCCGGTGGTGGCCCTCACGGACACGATGGGCACCGCGTACCTACGCGCCAACGGCTTTGGTGGGGAGGTGCGCACCGTGCACGGCTTCACGCAGGCCTGGGAGCTGGCGCTGGACTACGAGCGCCAGGGCTGGTTCTGGCCCCGGCAGCTCGCCAACGGCGCGCTGGTGGAGAGCGTGGAGTCATGGACCACGCGGCTGCTCGACATCGTCCAGGACGTGTATCCCGCCGTGCGCAGCGTGGTGTGTGGCTTCGGCACGGGCGCCACCGTCGCGGGGCTGTACCGGCCCTTCTCCGCCGCGGGCTACGAGGTGGTGGGCTTGCAACCCGCGTCCGGCAGGACGATGCCCGGCTGGCGGCGCTGGGCGGAGCAGAGCCTGGGCTCCAAGGACCTCTTCTATCCGTACCGCGAGGATGTGCCCCTGGAGACGGCGGATGCGAAGGCGGTGGACGCGCTCGCCGCGCTGCTGGCCTGGGCGCGCTCGGAGCGGCGGCCAGAGGAGGTGCTCGTCATCTCCCACAACGCGAGGCCCCCATTCGAATGATGGGGGCCTTCGTCACGGCGCTTCAGCGGCCGCGGCCCTGGCCACCGCGCTGACCGCCCGGGGGGCCACCCACGGGCCGGTCCTCGCGGCGCAGCGACTGGTACTGGGAGCGCTGGCCTTCGTCGAGGATGGCGTTCATCTCCTGGTCGGTCTGCTGGCTCTCCGTGCGCAGCGCCTGGCGCATGTCTCGCACGGTCTTCGTGCCGGCGCGGACCTCCTCCATGAGCGCCTGGCGCTTGGTGGACTCCGCCTCCAGCCGGCGCGACAGCGTCTGCTCCTGGGTGTAGTTCAGCCGAGCGTCGGTGATGAACTTGCGCACGCGCTCCTGCTGTTGCGCCTGCTGCTGAACCTGCGCCTGCTGCCACTGCTGCTGCCGCTCGGCGCGCTGCTCATTGCGCATCTCGTTCTGGACGTTGCGCACCGCGTCCTTGAGGTAGTCGCGGCCGCCCTCGGAGTTCAGCGCTTCGCCGGCGACCATGCCGCGCACCTCGGCGCGCAGTTGCTCCACCTCCGCCGCGAGCGCCGCGGGCGGCGGCGAGGCCACCACCTTCCCATCCGCCGTCAACGTGGGGCGCCGCTCCACCTCCATCAGCCGCCGGGACAGGCTGATGGACGTGTCCTCCAGGGCTTTGACCCGGCGCTCCAGGTTGATGACGTCCGCGGCGACGCTGGTGGGCTGCTCGGGCGGAGGGGACGGGGGCGGAGCCTGCACCGTCTCACGTGGACTCCAGAGGGCCACCACGAGCGCCGTGGCGGCAAGGAAGAGGGCGGCGATGCTGGCGAGCTTGTTCACGTCTACTCCGACGGAAGCTGGAACAGCTTATTCCATATCAGGTGCTGTCCAGCCCTGTCCGCCGGCCAACAGGGGCGGAAAGTGGCTCCCCGGCGGGCCCGTTCTGGCCGCCCGGATGCCCGCCCCCCGCGCAAGGGGCCTTCCCAGATGAAGCAGGCGTGAGCCCTAGTCCGCGCGCAGGGACTCCGACGGGGAGACGCGGCTGGCGCGAAGCGCGGGCACCAGGCACGCCAGCAGGGAGAGGGCCGCCAGCGCCACGGCCACGCCCAGGAAGATGTCCGGGGCGAAGGGCTCCACGCCATAGAGCGTCGCCGCCATGAACCGGGTGGCGCCATACGCGGCGATGAGCCCCACGCCCACGCCCAGGGCCGTCAACCACAGCCCCTGGCTCAGCACCAGCCGCAGCACCTGGAGGGGATGGGCCCCCAGCGCCATCCGGATGCCTAGCTCTCGCGTCCGCTGGCCCACCGAATACGCCAGCACGCCATAGACACCGACGCCGGCCAGGATGACGGCGAGCCCGGCGAAGGCCGCCAGCAGCCGCGTCGTGGCCCTGGGCCGCAGCAGGAGCTTCTCCACCCGGTCCGTGAAGGGCAGCAAGTCGTAGACGGGCTGCTGGGCGTCCACCGCCTTCACCTCTTCGCGCAGCGCGGCCAGCGCCGAGGCGGGCGGCCCCTGGGTGCGCACCAGCATCGTCATGGCTCGCAGGGGAAACTGCGCATAGGGCAGATAGCTTTCGGGCGTGGCGGGCTGGGTGAGCGACTCGTGACGGACGTCCTCCACCACGCCGATGATTTCCCGGAACGGCTGCAGGTCATTCCAGGTCAGCCGCACCCGCCGGCCCAGGGCATCCCCGCCACCGAGGTACCTCTGGACGAAGGCCTCGTTGACGATGATGACGGGGGCGCTCTTCTCCGTGTCCTCGGGCCCGAAGTCGCGGCCCTGCCGCACGCCAATGCGCAACGCGGAGAAGTAGCCGGGCGAGGCCACCCGGTAGGCCGTGATGTGGCGGTCACCGGGCGAGGCCGACATCCCTTCCAGGATGAAGTCACCATTCGAGCTCGAGCCTCCCAGCGGGGCATCGTTGACGAAGCCCACCGCTTCCATGCCGGGCCGCGCCATCAGCCGCTCCGCGACGCCTTCGAAGAAGGCCCGCTTGCGCGCGTCCTCCTGGTACGCGTCGGGGGCGAGCGTCAATTGCGCGCCGACGACCCCCTCCGCGTCGAAACCCGGGTCCACCGCCTGGATGTTCTGCAGCGAGCGCACGATGAGGCCCGTGCCCACCATCAGCACCAGCGCGAGCGCGAGCTGCACCATGACGAGCGCGCTGCGCAGCGGATGCCCGGAGCGCGCGCCCACGGCGCTGCCGGATTGCCGCAGCAGGGGCAGCACGTTCATCCCCGACGCATGCATCGCGGGCGCCAGGCCGAAGAGCAGGCCGGTGCCCACCGACAGCAGCACGCTGAAGCCCAGGACGGTGCCGTTGAGCTCCAGCGGCGCCACGCGCAGCATGCTGGCGGGCAGCAGGGTGCGCACCAGTTCCATGCCCCACAGCATCAGCAAGAGCCCCAGCACGCCGCCGAAGAGGGACAGCAGCACGCTCTCCACCAGGGACTGCTGGAGCCGCCGTCCCTGGCTGGCGCCCAGCGCCGCCCGGATGGCGCCATCCCGCTGCCGGGACAACGTGCGCACCAGCATGAGGTTGGCCACGTTGGCGCACGCGATGAGCAGCACGAAGCCCACCGCCACCCACAGCATCCACAGCACATCTCGCGTGTTCGTCGTGAGGTGGTCCTGCCAGCCCGTCACCCGCACGGTGTGGCGCTTCTGCCCTGGCTCGGGGTGGCCAATGCCCTGCGCCGCGCGCTCCAGGTCCGCTCGGGCCGCCTCCAGTGAGACGCCCGGTGCCAACCGTCCCAGCACCGACTGGTAGTGGTTGCCATGCCGCTGTGGGTCCTGCCACTCGGGGACCCACACATCCGTGTCCTCGGCGAACTCGGGGAACGAGAAGTCCTCCGGCAGCACGCCCACCACCGCGTGGCTCCGGCCGTTGAGCACCAGCGTCTGGCCCACCACGTCCGGGACGCCGCCGAGCGCCCGCTGCCAGTAGCCATGGCTCACCAACACCACGGAGGTGTCACCCCCGGGCGGCGCGTCCTCTTCACGCAGGTCGCGCCCCTGCGCGGGTTGCACCCCCAACACGGAGAAGAAGTTGGGGGTGATGCGCGCCGCCCGCACCCGCTCGGGCTCGTCCGTTCCCGTCCGGTTGAGGCTGGTGCGTCCGAAGCCCGCGAGCTGGCTGAAGCCCTTCGAATGCTCCCGCCAGCCGAGCAACTCCGGTGCCGCCACCGAGGCGTGGCTCACCGACTCCTGCACGCACCAGATACGGACCAGGGATTCGGGGAGGGGAAAGGGCAGGGGCCGCAGCAGCATCGCGTGGATGGCGCTGAACAGGACGGCGTTCGCCCCAATGACGAGCGCCAGCGTGAGGCCCGCGGCCAGCGTGAAGCCGGGGGTTCGTGTCAGCGTGCGTATCGCGTAGCGGAGGTCCTGGAGGAGCGAATCCATGGCTGCGGCCATGAGCGAAGGACATGCCAACCGCCTCGCGGGCGCAACCGCCGGACATCCGGAGGGTGTCCTTCCCTGAGCGAGCCAGGCGGGTGCGCGAATGCGGGAAGGCCCGTCCCGGAAGCGGACAGGCCCGGGGCGGGACGCCCGCTCACCAGCGCGTCAGTGGACGTCCCACCGGGCGGCGATTTCCTCGCACGCCAACCGGACGTCGTTCATCCGGCGCTGCTGGGCCTTGGGCGCCTGGAAGAGTCGGCCCGCGAAGACGTCGAACACGCCCACCAGCCGCGGGTCCACCGGGCCGCGCTGCTCCAGCCGCTCCTCGGCGTAACGCTGGAGCACCGTGGCGATGTACTGCCCGGAGCGCTCGTCCAGCGGCGTGTGCTTGGAGAAGTAGAGCTTCAGCAGCCCGGAGCGCATCAGCCCCTGGGCATCCACGCTGCGCAGCAGCACGTCCGGGCGCACGCTGATGTCCACGCCCGCCAGCGCCAGCGGCGGCAGGTCCGCGTCCACGGGGCTGGCAATCGCGCGGGTGGCCAGGTCCCCCGCGGACACCAGGCAACGCTGGAGCGCCTCCGCGCACAGGGCCAGCCGGTGCGCGTCGTAATCGGATTCCGGCTGGGCGTTGAGGAGCCGCCGCTGGTGGTAGCGGAGGATGACCTCGTCCCGGCCTTCGCACAGGAACTCGATGATGGCCTGGGCGGCGGCGGGGTAGCGCAGGTACTGCGGGTCCACCGGGTGCTTCTGGCCCTGGATGATGCGCTTTCGCAGTGACGGCGTCGCGGTGAGGTACTGGCCCAGCTTGTTGACGGAAACGCGCGGACTCTCACGGGTGACGGTCATGGTTCGGCCTTCCTTTCCGGCTTCGGGAATGAAGGCAGACTACCGGAAGGGTCTGACATTCCCGGGGCGGCCAGACGGGCCAGCCGCCCCATGAAAATCACACCCGTGGGGTAGGCCCTGTCAGGCCCGTCGTGGTGGGCCCCGGTTGGACATGGAGGCGATGACGGCCATCAGCTCCACCGGTTCGATGGGTTTGGGCACGTGGGTGGTGAAGCCCGCGAGCAGCGCGCGCGTCCGGTCCTCCATGCGGGTGTAGGCCGTGAGGGCCACCGCGGGGATGCCGCCACCCTGTTCCTCGGGCAGGGCCCGGACGCGGGCAATGAAGCGGTACCCGTCCTCCTCGGGCATGCCGACGTCGGAGACGAGCACATCGAACGAGGCCTCGCGGAGCTCGGCCAGCGCGTCCTCCGAAGAACTGGCCGTGGTGACGATGCCGCCACACGCCTCGATGATGCTGCGAAGCAGCTCACGCGTGTCCTCCTCGTCGTCCACCACGAGCACCCGCAGGCTCGCGAGCTGGGGCGGGCAGGGGATGTCCTGCTCCTGCAACGGGCCGCGGAGGGTGGGGGGCACCAGCACCTCCCGCCTCAGCGCCACGGCCTGCGGCAGGCTGACGATGAAGGTGGCCCCCCGGCCCTCGCCCTCGCTGGTGGCCATCACGGTGCCGCCGTGCAACTCCACCAGGTGCCGGACGATGGCCAGTCCCAGCCCGAGCCCACCGGCCTTGCGCGTGGTGCTGCCGTCGGCCTGTCGGAAGCGCTCGAACACGTGCGGCAGGAACTGCGGGGAGATGCCCTGGCCCGTGTCGGCCACCGTGATTTCCACCGAGGAGTTCCGCCGCTCCACCAGCACCTGGACGCGGCCTCCCTTGGGGGTGAATTTCACGGCGTTGGACAGCAGGTTCCACACCACCTGCTGCAGGCGGCTCACGTCGCCCATGATGGTGCCGCCCGAATCGAGCGCGGCCTGGATGCGGATGCCCTTCGCCTCGGCGGCCGGCCGCAGTGACTCGAGCACGGCCTCCACGACCTGGCTCACGTCGACGGACGACACGTCCAGCTTCAGCTTGCCCGTCATGATGCGGCTCACGTCGAGCAGGTCCTCGACGAGCTGCCCCTGGGCGCGGGCATTGCGCTCCACGGTGGCCAGCGCCCGCTCCCGCTTCTCTGGCGGCAGCGTGCCGGTCCGCAGCATCTGCACCCAGCCAAGCACCGCCGTGAGCGGCGTGCGCAGCTCATGGGAGACGGTGGCGAGGAACTCGTCCTTGAGCCGGTTGGCCTCCTCCGCCTCCTCGCGCGCCACGCGCTCCCGGGCGAGCAACCGCTCCCGCTCCGCTTCCAGCCGCTTCTGGGCGCGGATGTCGCGGCCGACGGTGGCGATGCCCATCTGCCGCTGGGTGTCGTGCTCTACCAGGGCGAAGGTGTGGTACTGCGCCGCGATGGGCTCGCCCGTCGGGAAGTGCCGGAAGCGGAACGCTCCCTCCCGCCGGCCGCCCTGGAGGATGGCGGCGGCGATGTGTTCGTCGACGTAGGTCTGGTCTTCGGCCAGGAAGAAGTCCCGCAGGTGGTACCGGGTGATGTCCTCATCCAGTCCCAGGCCCAGCAGACGCCGCCCCGCATCGTTCACCCACACCGCCCGGCCGGATGGGTCTCCCACGCCGATGAAGTCGGGGGATTGTTCGACAATGGTGGCCAGCCGCTCGCGTTCCCGTTCAGCGCTCCGCTGCTCCGTCACGTCCTGCAGGGCGCCGACGACGCGGTCAGGCTGCCCCTGGGCGTCGAAGTGCGTCTTCACCATGGCCAGCAGGAAGCGCTGCACGCCATCCCAGCCTTGCACGCGGCACTCCAGGCGAATCGCCTCCGCGCCCGGACGCAGCGCCTGTTCGATGGTGCGCCGTGCGCGGTTCACGTCGTCGGGATGAATCCGGGCCGCGGCTTCCTTCAGCGTCGGAGACTTGCCGGGGGGAAGGCCCAGGTGCTGCAAGGCCCGCTCGTCCCACGACAGCACGCCGCGCTCGTACTGCAATTCCACGACGCCCAACTGACCGGCGGCCAGGGCCATCCGCAGGCGTTCCTCGCTGGCCCGGAGCGCGGCCTCCGCCTGGGCCCGCCGGGCCACCTCCGCTTCGGCCTGGGCCCGGGCTTGCTTGGCGTGTGTGTAGGCCTCGCGCTCGGCGCGCTTTTCCTGCTCCACGGCCAGGTGGGTGGCCAACTCGCGCGCCAGGTCCTCGAAGAACTGGCGATAGGTGTCGTCGAAGCGCAGCCGGGGGCTGATGCCCAGGACGACCACGCCCCGGAGGCTGTCCGTGCGGGTGCGGCGCAGGGGCAGCACCAGCGCCTTCTCCGTCGGCTCGGGCCAGGGGCCGAACTGGCGGGCTCCCAGGAGGGATGGCACCGACTCCAGGAGGACGGGGACGTTCGCCGCCACGGCCTGCTTCGTGGCCTCCGTGATTCGTCCCAGGTCCACCACGGCGTGCTGCGCCAGCCCGTCGAGCCCCGTGGACTCCGCCAGCTCCAGCCGCTGTTCGCCCTCGTCCCAGTGGTAGATGAGGGCGAAGGGGATGTCCTTGGGGTTGTCCGCCAGGGCCCGGATGGCATCCGTGGTGGCGCTCTCGGAAGGCCCGTTCACCCGGGGCGCCAGCGCGCGAATCGTGGCCAGCCGGCGTTCGCTGAGCACGACGTCGGTGACCTCGAAGACGACCTGGAGGATGCCCGCGATGGTGCCCGCGTCGTCCCGCAGGGGACTGAAGTCGAAGGTGAAATAGGCCTCTTCATTGAACCCGTAACGGGTGAGCATGAAGTAGGTCTTCGCCACCTGCGTCACTTCGCCCGTCGCCAGGAGCTTGCGCATCCAGGGCGAGATGACGGGATAGGTGTCGGGCCAGCACTCGCGGTAGGTAGCGCCCAGGTAACGGGGATGGCGCGGGCCCATGATGACCGCGTAGCCGTCGTTGTAGACCTGGATGAGCTCGTGTCCCCAGAAGATGATGGCCGGGGCCGGCATCTCCAGAATCATGGTGACGAAGGCCTTCAGCGGGCGGGGCCACGATTCGTAGGGGCCAAGTTGGGTGCGGCTCCAATCGTGCGAGCGCAGCAGTTCGCCCAGTTCGCCACCAGGGACAGGGAGTTCAGTCTGGGAAGTGAGTTGTTTCACGCGGTCGGTGGGGGTGCAGGGCGGGGGCGTAATCTTGCGTAATCTAGCGATGCAGCCTGCCGCGTCCTGGCTGGATGCGTTCGGCCGAATCGCGATGAAGCGGGGTGGCAAGCGCTCGAGTCGCGCCCAGCGTCGTGCCGTGAACAGCCCTCCGCCGTCCGGGCGCCACCTGTCCCCAGGGGAAGTTGATGGAGGATTCATGGCGCGGCGCGCTGTGAAATGCCCTGACAGTCTCTGGCTGGACTTTGTACTTTTTATGCAGGGGAGCCGTCCCTACGTTCGCGAGAGGAAGCGCTCCCGACCAGGGGGCGCTTCGGCGACTCGCGCGGGCCGTGAAGGCCCGCGCCCCAGCAACGCACGGAGGCGGCGTCATGGCGGATACGGCAGAGAACCCTCTTGGGCTGAATGGCTTCGAGTTCGTGGAGTTCACCAGCCCCCAGCCCGAGGTGATGGAGCACCTCTTCGAGCGGCTGGGGTTCACCGCGTACTCCAAGCACCCGTCCAAGGAGCTGGTCCGCTACAAGCAGGGCGGCATCAACCTGCTCATCAACCGCGAGGCTTCCGGGCAGGCCGCTGAGTTCCGCGCGGAGCACGGCCCGTCCGCCAGCGGCATGGCCTTCCGCGTGGCGAACGCGCGCACCGCCTACGAGATGGCCCTGGAGCGTGGCGCCAAGGCGGCGGACCCGGAGCGGGGCTCGCTGGGCGAGGGCTCCTATGTCCTGGAGGGAATCGGTGGCAGCCTGCTGTATCTGGTGGACCGCCACGGGGAGAAGGGGACGCTCTATGACTCCTGGCAGGAGATTCCTGGCGCCGAGGCGGCCGAGGCGAAGAACAGCGTGGGCCTGGAGACGCTGGACCACCTGACCCACAACGTGCGCCGCGGGCAGATGCGCACCTGGTCGTCCTTCTACAACCGCATCTTCGGCTTCACCGAGCAGAAGTACTTCGACATCAAGGGCCAGGCCACGGGCCTGTTCAGCCAGGCGATGATCGCCCCGGACAAGGCCATCCGGATTCCGCTCAACGAGAGCCAGGACGACAAGTCGCAGATTGAAGAGTTCATCCGCCAGTACAAGGGCGAGGGCATCCAGCACCTGGCGCTCACCACGCCGGACATCTACGACACCGTGGAGCGGCTGCGCGCGCGCGGCGTGGTGCTGCAGGACACGCTGGAAACCTACTACGACCTGGTCGACAAGCGCGTCCCCAAGCACGGCGAGGACCTGGCGCGGATGCGCAAGAACCGCATCCTCATCGACGGCAGCGAGGAAGAGGGCCTGCTGCTCCAGATCTTTACCGAGAATCTCTTCGGGCCCATCTTCTTCGAAATCATCCAGCGCAAGGGCAACGAGGGTTTCGGGAACGGCAACTTCCAGGCGCTCTTCGAGTCCATCGAACTGGACCAGATTCGCCGCGGCGTCATCAAGGTCGACTAGTCCGCTCGCCGCGCTTGCGAGGAGAATCCGGTGACCACCCAGCCTTCCTCCGAGGTGTCGCCGGGGAGCGTCCTCAAGACGGCTCCCGGCGCCTATCTGTCTGGCTTTGGCAACGAGTTCGCCACCGAGGCGGTGCCCGGCGCACTGCCCGAGGGACAGAACTCACCCCAGCGGGCGCCGTTCGGCCTCTATGCCGAGCAGTTGTCGGGCTCGGCCTTCACGGCCCCGCGCCGGGAGAACCGGCGCTCGTGGCTGTACCGCCTGCGGCCCAGCGCCAACCACCCTGCGTTCCAGCCGCTGGCGCAGGGACTCTTGCGCAGCGGGCCCTTCGACGAGGTGCCCGCCTCGCCCAACCGGCTGCGGTGGAGTCCCCAGCCCCCGCCGGCCCAGCCCACTGATTTCGTGGACGGGCTCGTCACCTACGCGGGCAACGGGGACGCGGCGTCAGGGGCGGGCATCAGCATCCACCTGTACGCGGCCAACCGCTCCATGGTGGACCGGGTGTTCTTCGACGCGGACGGTGAGCTGCTCATCGTCCCGCAGGCGGGGCGGCTGCGGCTGGTGACGGAGCTGGGCGTGCTGGACGTGGCGCCGGGCGAAATCGCGGTGGTGCCGCGCGGGGTTCGCTTCCGCGCGGAGCTGCCGGAGGGCCAGGCCGCCGGCTACGTCTGTGAGAACCACGGTGCGTTCTTCCGGCTGCCGGACCTGGGGCCCATTGGGGCCAATGGACTGGCCAACCCGCGCGACTTCCTGACGCCGGTGGCGGCCTTCGAGGACGTGGACCGGCCCACGGAGGTGGTGCAGAAGTTCCTGGGGCGGCTGTGGTCGGCGCGGTATTCGTACTCACCGCTGGACGTGGTGGCGTGGCACGGGAACCTGGTGCCGTACAAGTACGACCTGGCCCGCTTCAACACCATCAACACGGTGAGCTTCGACCATCCGGACCCGTCCATCTTCACGGTCCTCACGTCGCCCAGCGAGGTGCCGGGCACGGCCAACTGCGACTTCGTCATCTTCCCGCCGCGGTGGATGGTGGCCGAGCACACCTTCCGGCCGCCCTGGTTCCACCGCAACGTGATGAGCGAGTTCATGGGGCTGGTGCACGGCGTCTACGACGCGAAGGCGGGCGGCTTCGCCCCGGGCGGCGGCTCGCTGCACAACTGCATGAGCGGCCATGGCCCGGACCGGACCAGCTACGAGCAGGCCATCCAGGCGGACCTGAAGCCTCACAAAATCAAGGACACGCTGGCCTTCATGTTCGAGTCGCGCTGGGTCATCCGTCCCACGCGCTTCGCCATGGAGACGCCCGCGCTCCAGCAGGACTACGACGCGTGCTGGGCGGGCTTCCAGAAGGCGAAGTTGCCTTGAGGGCCGCGTGAGCACGGGGGGGGAGACGGCGGGGCGCAAGCGCGTCTGGTCGACGCCGGCCAACGTGAAGCTGCTCCCGGTGAGCGCCCTGGAGGACCCCGGGGCGCGCAACCTCGTCCTCCAGATTGGGGACGCCTTCTTCCACGGCTTCCTGGTGCGCAAGGGTGACGCGGTCCACGGCTACGTGGACCGGTGTCCCCACGCGGGTCTGCCGCTCGCGCGCGAACTGGACCGCTACCTGACGCCGGACAAGGGGCTCATCGTCTGTGCCTGGCACGGGGCTCTGTTCCAGGTGGAGGACGGGCTGTGCGTGGGCGGGCCGTGTTCGGGCGGGCGACTCACGCCGTGGCCGGTGACGGTGCGTGACGGCATCGTCGTCACCGGCTGAGCACGCGGCTCAGGCGTGCGCTGCGACGGGCGCGGCCTCCGCCTCCGTCTCCGCGTCGAGGGAGACCAGGACCTGCTTCTCCCAGGCGCGGCTCTTCCAGCGCAGCCACATGGTGATGCCGCGCACCCATTCATCCGCGGCCACCGCCATCCACACGCCGGCCAGTCCCAGGCCCATGTGGAAGACGAGGTAGTAGCCCAGCGGCAGGCTCATGCAGACCATGGACGCGATGCCCATGTAGACGGTGAATGTCGCGTCACCCGCGGCGCGCAGGGCGTTGATGAGCACCAGGTTGAAGCAGCGCCCCGTCTCCAGCGCGAGCCCGATGACGATGACCTGCGCTGTCAGCCGGACGATGTCGGCGTTCTCGGTGAAGAGCGAGACGATGGGGACGCGGAGGAGGACGACGGCCACGTCCACGACCAGGGTGATGGCCAGGCCCCACTTCAGGCTGCGCAGGGCCTGCTGGTACGCGTCGTCGGCGCGGTTGGCGCCCACCAGCCTGCCCACGATGATGGACGTCCCCATGCCAATGGCCAGGCTGCACAGGAAGACATACTGGGAGATGGCGTGTGCGTACTGCCGGGACGCCAGCGCCACCGCGCCCAGGAACGTCACGTAGTACAGGAACACCGTCTGGCAGCCCTGGTACGTGGCCTGCTCGAAGGCGGAGGGCAGGCCGACCTTGAGAATCTTGCGGACGTAGTCCTTGGAGAACGTCACGTAGTCGCGCGGCGCCATCTTCACCGGCATCACCCGGTACAGGACGTAGACGAAGACGCCCAGCGCGATGGCCCGGCTCACGACGGTGGAGATGGCGGCGCCCGCCACGCCCATCGCGGGGAAGCCGAAGTGGCCGGCGATGAGCACGTAGTTGCCACCCACGTGCAGCACGTTCATTCCCAGCGAGACGAACATGGACGCGCGCGTGAAGCCGTAGGTGCGCAGCAGCCCGGCGAAGACGTTGATGAGGGCCTGGATGAACAGGAAGCCGCCGACGATGTGCAGGTACGTCTTGGCGTACGCCAGCATGTGGCCCTGAAGGTTCATCCCGCCCAGGATGGCATCCCCGCTGAGCAGCAGCCCCGCGCTGACGGTGATGCCGAGCGCGAGGTTCAGGGTGACGGCGATGGCGGAGATGCGCGCGGCCTCTGTCTGCCTGCGCGCGCCCAGGTACTGGGCCACGACGATGGCCGCGCCGTGACCCACGACCTCCATGATGAGGATGCAGATGAAGACGTACTGATTGACGACGCCCACCGAGGCGACGGCGTCATCCGACACGCCGCTGAGCATCAGCGTGTCCGCCGTGCCCATCATCATGAAGAGCAGCAGCTCCAGGAAGATGGGCCACGTGAGCCGGAACAGCCCCAGCGACGGTGCGCCGTGTGGATCGGCATTCGGGGATGCTGCGACTTCCATGGTGCGTCGACTCCGAGAGGCGGGCGCGGCAATGCCTCGGCTCGCGCCAGCGTCTCGCATGTCGCGCAGAGCGCGTCGAGTGACATCGAGGTGTGGGCGCCGCTGCTTGATTGGCGTTCAAACAGCAGGAGCCTTTTGCTCGTCTGCCCGACGACGCGATGGCGCGGTGAGGCGTGCGGATGAGGGGCACGGCGTGCCGTGGCAACGCGGGCTCATCCTGGGCGCCAGACGCCGCGAGCGAGCGGCTGGCCGCTCGTTCGCCTCGTGGAGTCCGTATCGTGAGTGGAGTGACACGAGGTGGTCGACAGCGGCCCGGACGGCATGGGCGCACCCGGGGGCTCCAACGCCTGCCGCGGACCGGTGACAACTCGCACCGTTCTGGCACTCAGGGCGCGAGCCGCGCGGATGGGGCGTCCGCCCCCTTCGTGCGAGTCGCAGTGGACGGCACGGCGATGTCTTCGATTTGCAGATACGCGGAGGCTTCGACGATGACTTCCGCGGGCGCGCCCCGGTTGGAGCCCCGGCCGTTGACCTCACAGTCTCCGTCGGTGTGGACGCCCAGCAGGTGCCCTTGCTGGTTGAGTACGCCCGCGCCGGAGCTGCCGACCAGCGTGTCCAGGTCCCCGTAGAAGATGAGGTTGTTGCACGCGTCCAGATAACGGCCCTCGGCGATGACCTTGGGGCGTCCGCGAGGGTGCTGGATGATGGCCAGTTGCTCGGTGGCCTGGGCCGTCAGCGGGATGGGCGTGACATCCGGGAGGACGTCGAGCTGGATGAGCGCGTAGTCCGGCTCCATCGACTGCTCGATGACGGTGCCCTCCGTAATCAAAGGGTCGCCGTCCGCGTCGTCCTCGAAGTTGAAGACAATCAGCGGGATGTCCCCGAGGTTGACACAGTGGCCCGCGGTGAGCACCACGGGGCCCGCGCTTGCTTGAATCAGCGTTCCGGTGCAGCGCCCGTCAATGAGCACGACGGCGTCTTCCCGGTCCTGGATGATGTCCGAGAGCTCGCCGACGTAGCTGTTGATGGGGGTGAAGTCGAGCGTCGGACCGCACTGCGCGAAAGCACGAACCTCCGGACTGGCGGGTGGCTCACAGACCGCAGGCTCGGCCGGCTCGGACCGTCCTCCGCAGGCGGTGAGGCCCAGGAAGACGGTCCCAGCGAGGAGCGAACCCCACAGCGTCAGGTGGAAGTCTGTGGGGTGTCGCGCCATGACTCAGTACAGGTACTGGAGCGCCGTGACGTCGGAGCTCTTGAAGTTACCCGTCTCGGACGAGCCGAAGCAGGAGTTCATGAGCGAGCCGCCGCGGGTGGCCGTGGTCGGCGTGCCCGGGATGTGGATGGCGCCAACGCCCGCGGTGCCTTCGTTGGTGGCCGCGCCGCCGCAGCTGATGCTGCGGTTGTAGTAGTCAGAGTGGCGCAGGCCCACGGCGTGGCCCAGCTCGTGGGTCACGACGTGCTCGACCACGGCCACGCCGTAGGTGGCCGTGCCGGTGCCGATGTTGATGATGCCGTAGGGACGGCCGCCGGAGGGGAAGCCCGCCGAGCCGCCAGCGCCGGACATGGTGCGTGCGGAGATGGTCGCGCTGCAGCCGGAGCCGCCGCGCTGCATGGTGAACGACAGGCCCAGCGCGTTGTAGTTGGCGATCGCCCGGTCCAGGGCGGACATCAGCGTGGTGTTGGCGGCGTACGCGGAGTTCGGGACGATGCAGATGCGGGTGATGGAGGCGGCGACGAGGTTCGTCGTGCGGTACTGCTCCTGCGTCTTCAGGTCCGTCTGGAGCATCTCGCGGGACGCCTCGAGCGTCACGTGCGCGTCGCGACCCACGTACACCTGGCCGTCGGAGAGCAGGATGTCGTCCGCCGGGAAGCCGGCCTCGACCAGGTTGGAGATGATCTCATCCTGCTCGTGCTGCGAATCGGCCTGCACGTCAGTGCCGCAGCCCGTCAGCATCATGCTACCGGTCACCGCGAGGACTGCAGCTCCCTTGAACATCTTCTTGAACATGGGCATCGGAGATTCCTCGTCCGTTTTGACTGCGGGGGGACGCGCCGTCCGCCTGGTATCCACCAGCCGCGGCGAGACGCGTCCCGGCCCTTGAGCAAATGGTAGGCCAATGAGTCCCGCAGAGAGAGAAACAAGGAATAGTTGACTAGCGTGGAGTATCTGCGCTCCAGGCCCGCGTCACGGGCGCGTAAATAGAGTTGACGCCAGTCGCCGCAAACCCGCGTGATTGCTTCGGGTTCCATGGATATGGTCGGGCGTTTCGAAACCGCACAGTGATGTCTGGTTATCGGTCACCTGCCCCATGGGGCAAAGACACCCCAGGCATGATCTGACTCAAGTGAAAACAAACTACGACCCTGTAATGGGCTGGGAAAGGACACTTCCCTCTGACGAGAGGTGCGCGTGAATACACTGTCGGTGTATTCAGTCGCATATGCAAATGCGCCACGTCACCTGTCCTGTCGCCGCGCTGCTGGGCGCGGCCCTGTCGTTCCTTTCTGGCTGTGGGGGCACGATGTCGAGCAATCCCTCGCCCATCGACGCTCAGAGCCAGACCGCCACTTCTCAGCAGGCCGCGGAGGCCTGGAAGCGTGCCCGCGTGGGCGATCGCGTCACCTATGCCTTCTCCGCGACCCAGGGCCCGACCCCCCGTGCGGCTGACGCCGCGCGCACGCTCGACGGCCAGTTGACGCTGGATGTCGTGTCCGTCCAGCAGCCCTGGGTCTATGTGCGGGTGGCCTTCACGGACGCGGCGGGAAATCCGTTGACGCAGACGCGGCTGGCGCGGGACCTGGTGGTTCCCGTGCGCTCGGACATGACGCGCTCGCTGGACGTGCCGCGTCCAGGGCAGGTGACGGCGGAGCGTCCTTCCTTCTCCGGGCGCAACTGGGAGGCCACTCGCTATGTCAGCGATCAACGGCCCGTGGACGGTCCGCTGCGCACGCGCGTGTATGCCAATGATTCGGCATTGCTCTACCTGACGCGCGGCCTGCTGGAGGCCAGCACGGAGTCCGCCGGGTTCCGGACGCCGGGCGGCATCAGGCTGTCGCTGCGTGAGTTCCAGGAGGGCTCCACCGGGGCCAGCGCCCCCGTGCCCGCGCTGGAGCGGCCCCTGGGGCCCGGCGCGTACTACGACAGGAAGGTGGACATGGCGCCCACGCACGAGGTGCTGCGCGTGTGTTTCACCGCGGAGCGCGGCTACATCCTGCGCGCGGAGGGCCCCTTGGGCACTGGGAGCGAGCCGTGCGCCGACTTCTCCAAGGCGGAGCCTGAGTCCCTGGAGGAGGTGGTGATGGGCCTTCCTTGGGAGGCGCTGGTGTCAGGCGAGTGGCCTCCCTCCAAGGACGGCGCCCGTGGCACCTTCACCGTGGGAGACCGGAACGTGCCCTCCATCACGGAGCAGCGCACGGAGGACCTGGAGGGCACGCAGCACGTCTTCATGGACACCTACGCGGCGGAGCCCTGGGCGCCGGGGCTCGCGGGCCTGCCGTATGAAGCGCGCTTCCAGTCGCTCTCCAGCGGCTCCGAGCGCGTGGGCCCCGGGGGGCAGCGTGAGTTCGCGGGCGGCAGTCGGATCGTCCAGTGGGGCCCGTGGCTCGGCGGGCAGCCGTGACGGTTCGGTAGCCTCCAGAAAGAGGCCCCGGGGCCATTGCGCTGAGCGGAGCTACACTGGGTGCGGACTGGAGGCGTCATGCACCTTGTGAGATTTCGTCGGCTGCCCGCGCTCGTGCTTCTCGGACTTTCCTTCGCCGGTGGGATGGGGTGCTCGGAGGACGACGGGGGTGTGGACACGCCCAACCCCCTGACGAATCCCAAGGATGGGCCTCCCGCCGGGAATCAGAACCCGGAGGCCACGTGCGCCATCCCGGCCGAGGCTGGCCTCGCGGATGTCGCCCGGCCCACCACGGTCGTCGGCACGGGCAGTCCGGAGAGCTGTACCAGTGACGCGTTCATCCAGGCCGTGGCGCGGGGCGGGGTCATCACCTTCGACTGCGGTCCCGAGCCCGTCACCATCACCCTGGAGCGGACGGCGAAGATCTTCAACGACACGGGGCCGGAGATCGTCATCGACGGCAAGGGGTTGGTGACGCTGAGCGGGGCGGGGCGGCACCGCATCCTGTACATGAACACCTGCGACCGGGATCAGGTGTGGACGACGGCGCACTGCCAGGACCAGGACCACCCTCGGCTGACGCTGCAGAACCTGACGTTCGTGGATGCCAGCTCCAAGACGGAGGCCGAGTTCGACGGCGGCGGCGCGGTCTGGGTGCGCGGCGGGCGCTTGAAGGTCATCAACTCCCGGTTCTTCAACAACGTCTGCTCGGATGTGGGACCGGACGTGGGCGGCGCCGCGCTCCGTGCGTTCAGCCAGCACCGGAACCAGCCCGTGTACGTGGTGAACACGACCTTCGGGGGCAAGGCTGGTTACGGCGGTGCCTGCTCCAACGGCGGTGGCATCAGCAGCATCGGCGTGTCCTGGACCATCATCAACAGCCTGTTCTCCCACAACCGGGCCGTCGGCAATGGCGCCAATCCCGCGCGGCCGGGAACTCCGGGAGGGGGCAGTGGCGGAGCCATCTACAACGATGGGAACACGATGACGCTGTCACTTTGTGGCACCCGGATTGAGCACAACGAGGTCAATGCGCACGGCAGCGCCATCTTCTTCGTGAGCAATGACCACTCGGGAGATATCCGCATCGACCGCTCCGTGATTCGGAACAATACGGGCGGGTCGTGGTACCCGACGCATCCACAGATTTCGAATCACGATGACACGCCCATCGTCGTGACGAACTCCACGATTGAGTGACCAATCGCCCGCCTGCCGCGCAGCCACGCCGCCTCGCGTCTGAAGAGCGCAGGGCGGAGAAGGCAGATGGTCCCCCCGTCGTAGGCCACCCAGCCACAACAACCTTGACGCTTACTGCCTGGCGGCTCAGCGCCGCTTCTTTCCCGGTGCCTTTCCGTCAATGAGTACCGCCAGTCCATCGAGCACTCGCTCGAGACCGAAGGCAAACGCCCCCCTGGGGTCGTGTGCCCCGTAGGTCTCTCCCGCGGTCTTCCCGACGCGGGACAGGACGGGGTAGGGCGTGAAGTCGATGGTTTCGAGGAAGGGGGCGACGCGGTACCACCACTCCTCGTCCGTCATGCCGGTCAGGTCCTTGACCATCTTTTCCCGGGCCGCGTTGCGGACCGCGCCGTGGACGTAGTCGAGGACCAGGGTGATGATCCGGTCCATCTCGAGGTCCGTGAGCCCCAGGCCTTCAATGGCGCTCAACGCGATGTCTGCGGAACGGAAGGTGTTCGGGCCCAGCACAGTGCGGTGGGTCGCGAGTGGAATCACCCACGGGTGGGCCAGGTAGAAGTCGCGATAGTCCGTCGCCACCCGCGTCAGGTTGGCGCGCCAGTCGGCGGGCTTGAAGACGGGCCGGTCCTTCAGGATTTCGCCGGACACGACATCCATCATCAAGTCCAACAGCTCGGCCTTGCCGGGGATGTGCGTGTAGAACGACATGGGGGAGATGCCCACTGCCTCCGCGACGCGGCGCGTGCTGACCGCTTCGAGCCCCTCGGCATCCGCGATGGTGACGGCGGCTGACACCAGCTCCGCGACGCTGGCCTTCGCCTTCGGGCCGCGCTTCGGTGCCTCGGTTCGTCCCCATAGCAACTGCAGTGATTTCAATGGGTCGCCCCGACCGGAAATCTCGTCGCTCATCCGTACCTCAGGATAACTATTTACAGTGTACGGGGTTGTTGTGCTAAACCTCGTGCGCCGTACGAAGTTACGGCGTAGCTGAAAAGATGTCGAGCGATTTGCGGGAAGCCTGTTCGTGGACGTGCCGCGTCCGCGGGCAGGGCGTCACTCTAAGGAGAGGCCAATCATGTACGGCTCCATCAAGATTCGCGGGGCACGCGAGAACAACCTGAAGAATGTCTCGCTCGACATCCCCAAGCGGAAGATCACGGTCTTCACGGGCGTCTCGGGTTCGGGCAAGTCATCCCTGGTTTTCGGCACCATCGCGGCTGAGAGCCAGCGGCTCATCAACGAGACCTATCCGGCCTTTGTGCAACAGTTCATGCCGCACTACGGCCAGCCGGACGCGGAGAGCCTGGAGAACATCTCCGCGGCCATCATCGTGGACCAGCAGCGGCTGGGAGGGAACTCACGCTCCACGGTCGCCACCGTCACCGACGCCGCGCAGATGCTCCGCGTGGTGTTCTCACGCCTCGCCGAGCCGCACCTGGGCAGTCCGGGCTTCTATTCCTACAACGACCCTCGGGGGCTTTGTTCGGAGTGCGAGGGAATCGGTCAGGTCGCGTCCATGGACATGGACGCCGTCATCGACAAGTCCAAGTCCCTCAATGAGGGCGCCATCCTGCCCAAGGACTATGCGGTCGACAGTTGGTACTGGGCCATCTACGCACGCTCGGGCTTCTTCGACGTCGACAAGAAGCTGTCCAAGTACACGAAGGAGGAGATGGAGAAGCTCCTCCACCTGGACGACGGCCGGAAGATCAAGCTCGACAAGATGAACCTCACCTACGAGGGCCTTGTCCCCAAGCTGCGCCGGACGCTGGGTGCCAAGGACCCTGAGACGGTCCAGCCGCACGTCCGCGCCGAATACGAGCGCATCTTCACCCGAGCCACCTGCCCTTCCTGCAAGGGTGGGCGGCTCAACCAGGCAGCGCTCGGCAGCCACATCCAGGGGAAGAGCATCGCGGAGTGCTCCGCGATGCAGGTGTCGGACCTCGCCGCGTTCGTCCGGAAGATTGCCGCTCCGTCCGTGGGGCCCATGCTGGAGGCCCTGGCCCACCGGCTCGACAACCTGGTGACCATTGGCCTGGGGTACCTCAGCCTCGACCGCGAGAGTTCGACGCTGTCGGGTGGAGAGAGCCAGCGGGTGAAGATGGTGCGGCACCTGGGCTCCAGCCTCACCGATGTGACGTACATCTTCGATGAGCCCAGCGTGGGGCTCCACCCGCACGACGTAGGTCGGCTCGCGGGCCTGATGCAGCAACTGCGCGACAAGGGCAACACCGTGCTCATCGTGGAGCACAAGCCGGACATGATTGCCATTGCGGACCATGTGGTCGACATGGGGCCCAAGGCCGGCAACAAGGGTGGACAGGTCGTCTTCGAGGGCACCTACGAGGGGTTGCTGACCTCGGGCACGCTCACGGGCAACCACATGAAGAAGCACCAGCCGCTGAAGACCACGCCTCGAAAGCCCACGGGGCAGCTTCAAATCAAGGGCGCCCGGCTCAACAACCTCCAGGACCTGTCCGTTTCGATTCCGCGAGGTGTGCTCACGGTGGTGACGGGCGTGGCGGGTTCGGGAAAGTCGTCGCTGATTCAGGGCTGCCTGCCCAAGGCGTACCCGGAGACCATCATCATCGACCAGAACCTGGCTCGGGGCTCGCGCCGCTCCAACACCGCCACGTACACCGGCATCCTCGACAACGTCCGCAAGGCCTTCGCCAAGGCGAACAAGGTGGATGCCGCGCTGTTCTCCGCCAACTCGAAGGGTGCTTGCCCGGACTGCAGTGGCCTGGGCGTCATCTACACGGACCTGGCGCACCTGGACCCGATGGTGACCGTCTGCGAGACGTGCGAGGGCAAGCGGTTCACCGAGGAGGTGCTGGCGCACCGGCTGCGCGGCAAGTCCATCAGCGACGTCTACGAGATGGCCGTCAGTGACGCGGTGGCCTTCTTCACCGAACCGGCGATCGCCAAAATCCTCCAGGGGCTGGATGACGTCGGGCTCGGCTACCTCACGCTGGGGCAGCCGCTGTCAACGCTGTCGGGCGGTGAGCGCCAGCGGTTGAAGCTCGCCGCGGAGCTGGGCCGTTCTGGGAACATCTACGTGCTCGATGAGCCCACCACGGGACTGCACATGAACGACGTGGACACGTTGATTGGCCTGTTCGACCGGTTGGTGGATGCCGGGTCGACGGTCATCGTCATCGAGCACAACCTCGACGTGGTGTCCCGCGCGGACTGGGTCATCGACCTGGGGCCCGGCGCCGGGCATGAGGGCGGACAGGTCGTCTTCGAAGGACTTCCGGCTCAGCTCGCCGCGCACCCGCGCTCGCTGACCGGGCAGCACATGGCCCGCCGAGGCAAGGCGTAACGGCGGGCCCGCCGGAGCGGCGCGAGACACCTCGCACCGCTCCGGTCGACGCGTACGGCTCCGGCGGCAATGGACGTCTACCGGCGGCGGCGCTGCTGCATCGCCCGGCGAGCCGCGGCCCGGGCCTCACCGCGCGCCGCGACTTCCTTGAGCGCTTCTTCCTCGCCGCTGTCACCCGACAGGAACCCGGAGAGGGTGCGGATGGTGGGGTAGCGGAACAGGTCCACCAGCGTGAGGGGTTTCTCCACCTGGGCCTTGAGCTTCTCCAGCACCTGCACCATCAGCAGCGAGTGGCCGCCCAGGTCGACGAATTTGTCCTCCACGCCGACCTTGTCGAGCTTGAGCACGTCCTGCCAGATGCTGGCAATCAGCGCCTCCGTCTCGCCTTCCGGCCGGACCAGCTCACCGCGCGCCTGCGCCTGCTCCGGAGGTGGCAGGGCCTTGCGGTCCACCTTCTTGTTCGGCGTCTGGGGGAAGGTGCTCAGCGTCACGAAGGACTGCGGCACCATGTACTCGGGCAGCCTCGTGCGCAGAAACTCGCGCAGCGCGTCCGCCGCGGGCGGCTCGCCCGGCTTCGCGATGAGGTAGGCCACCAGCCGCTTGTCGCCCGGGATGTCCTCGCGGACGATGACAACCGTCTCCCGCACCGCGGGGTGTTCGCCCAGCCGGGATTCGATTTCGCCCAGCTCGATGCGGAAGCCGCGCACCTTCACCTGGTGGTCCAGCCGGCCGATGTACTCCACCAGACCGTCGTGCCTCCACCGCGCGGCATCACCGGTGCGGTACATCTGCGCGCCTGGCTGGGAGGAGAACGGGTCCGGCACGAAGCGCTCGCGGTCCAGCTCCGGACGGTGGTGGTAGCCCCGCACCACGCCCTCGCCGCCGATGTACAGCTCACCCGCCGCGCCAATGGGCAGCGGACGCTGCTGCGCATCCAGGATGTAGAACTGCGTGTTCGCGATGGGCGTACCGATAGGGACGCCTTCGCCCACGTTCTTCACCGGGTGCGTGGAGGACCAGATGGTCGTCTCGGTGGGGCCGTACATGTTGATGACGTCGCCGGACACCGTCTCGGAGAGCTGTCGCGCCAGCGGGACGGGGAAGGCCTCGCCGCCCACCATCATCTTCTTCAGCCGCTTGAGGCCCTCGCGCGAGCGCTCCTCGGCCAGGAGCATGCTCGCCTGGGACGGCGTGCACTGGAGATGCGTCACCGCGTGACGCTCCATCAGCGCGGGGATGGAGCCGTCGAGTTCGGGCTCGGCGCCCGGCTGGCCCACGCCCGAGTTGGCGCGCTGGCGCACCTCGGCCAGCAGCGGCAGGTGCTTCATCACCAGCTCCGTGGGCACACCGAAGTCCACGAGGCAGGCAATCTCGTCCACGTCCAGTCCCTTGAGCCGGTCCACGAGCGCGACGCACGCATCCACGCTGCCGAACAGGCCGGAGGACTGGAAGTAGCGCTCGAAGGAGAAGTCGAGAAGCGCGTCCATCTCCTCGGCGGACAGGTGGTCGGTGCCGAAGTTGCCGTTGGCCAGCGTCGTCTGCGCCTTGAAGGCCGGGAAGCTCCAGGCCGCCTCCTTGATGAGGCCCACCGACGACCTGAGGTACGACTTCATCGGCTCGCGGACGACCTCCTTCACGGAAGCCTCGGAGTCACCGACGAAGGTGTGCAGCATCAGCGACACGGTGCCCTTGCCGGGGTGGCCGGCCTTGGCCCACGTCTCCCGGTAGAGGGCAATCTTCTGCGCCACCTCTTCCACCGACTGGCCCAGCAGGTGGGTGAGGACGTGGCAGCCCGCGCGCGCCGCTTCCTCGAAGGTCTCCGGGTTGCCCGCGGTGGTGACCCAGATGGGCAGCTCTTTCTGCACCGGGCGGGGCAGGGTGCGCAGCTTCACGGTGTGGCCCGTGCCGCTCTTCGTCTCCAGCGCCTCGCCACGCCATAGCCGGCGCACGTCTTCAATCTGCTGGAACATGATGCGCTTGCGGTCCGGGAAGGTCTCCGGACGCAGCGCGAAGTCGTTGGGCTGCCAGCCCGCGGCGAACGAAATGCCCACGCGGCCGTGGGAGATGTTGTCCACCACGGACCAGTCCTCGGCGATGCGCAGCGTGGGGTGCAGCGGCGACACGAGGCTGCCGGCGCGAAGCTGCACGTTGCGCGTCACCGCCGCCAGCGCGGCCGACGTCACCGCCGGGTTGGGGAAGAGTCCGCCGAACGCGTGGAAGTGCCGCTCCGGCGTCCACACGGCGCAGAAGCCGTTCGTGTCCGCGAAGCGCGCGCTCTCCATGAGCAGGTCATAGCGTCCCTCGGGACGCTCGCCTTCATCACTGGAGAAGTAGAAGAGACTGAACTCCATGGCGCGCGAGGCGTGCTTGCCGGCCTGCGCCGTGTCGTGCCGCTCCGCGTGCAGCACCACCGTGAAGCCGCGCGTGAGCGTCCAGAGCAGCTCCAGCACGGAGATGTCGAAGTTGAGGCTCGTCACCGCCAGCCAGGTGCCGCGCTCCGTGCCCAAGCGCTCGTCCATGCCAACGCCGAAGTTCACGACGTTGCGGTGTTCAATCATCACCCCCTTGGGCTTGCCCGTGCTGCCCGAGGTGTAGATGACGTAGGCCAGGCTGTCCGGCGTGGCCGGCGGCGTCTGGGCCTCCGGCGCGGCGGCGATGCGCTCCCACTGCTGGTCCACCGCGAGCACGGCCTTCGCCGCGGACGGCACGCGCGACAGCAGCCGCTCCTGGGTGAGCACCAGGTGGCAGCCCGCGTCCTCCTCCATGAAAGCGATGCGCTCGGCGGGATAGGCCGGGTCCAACGGCACGTAGCAGCCGCCCGCCTTGTGCGTGGCCAGCACGCCCACCATCATCTCCAGCGAGCGCTCCATGAAGATGCCCACGCGCACGTCGCGGCCCACGCCCGCGCCGCGCAGGTGCCGTGCGAGCACCTCGGCGCGCGCGTCCAGTTCGCGGTAGGTCAGCGAGGTGCCCCGGCAGATGAGCGCGGTGTCGTCCGGCGTGCGCCGCGCCTGGGCCTGGAAGAGCGAGGCCAGGGTGGCGTCGCGGGGGAAGTCCCGCCGCGTGTCGTTCCACCGGGCCAGCAACTGGCGCTCCTCCGCGCCCAGCAGGTCATGCTCGCCCACCGCCTTGCCCGGCGCGTCCCGGAGCGAGGCGAGGAACGCGTTGAGCTGCCGCGCCACGTCGTCCACGCGGGCCTTGTCCACGCGCGTGGCATCAAAGTGCAGGTGGGCGTGTCGGCCCTGCGCGTCCACGTCAATGACGAGCGCCGCGCCACCCACGGCGGGGTTCGCCGCTCCGATGCGCAGCGCGACGGGATACGCCACTTCGCCGCCGTGGCGCTGGAGGTTGGAGAGCTGCGCGGAGCGGCCCAGGGCGTCGCGCGCGAGCACGCCCTTGTCGCGCAGTTGCGTCAGCGCCTTGCGGAAGGCACCCGCGGCCTGCTCCGGCGCATCCTTCATCGGCAGCTCGATGCGCAGCGGGAGCTGCGAGGCGAAGAAGCCTTCCACGCCTTCGATGTGGGCGCGCGTGGACGCATCCGCGTAGCCGACGTCGAAGCGGGGCTCGGGGGACAGGCGCGCCAGGAAAGCCATGGCGGTGAAGAGCAGCCGCTCCTCGGGAGGCAGGTCCGTGACCCAGCCTGGGGTAAGGTCGCTGGCCTCGAACTTCAGTGTGTGCGTCCCCACGTCCTTGGAGCTGCCGCCCAGGAAGGACAGGTCCGGTGGCGCGAGCGTCTCCAGGCGACGGAGGAAGAACGACTCCGCCTTGCCCGCCTGCGTGCCCACCTCGGTCAGCCGGGCGCGCAGCTCCGGAGCGGCGGCGGGCAGGGCGTCACCCCGGGCAAGCATTCGAGCGCCGAGCACGTCGGCCCATGACAGCGGCGCGCCGCACAGCCCCTTGGGGCCCTTCAGCGTGAGGTCTCCGCCCTGGAGCGCCACCGTCAGCGCGTCACCCTCGATGTCGAGCACGGTGCCCGGGGCGGACTCGGATGCCGGCTCGGCGCGGCGGGCCTCGGAGATGGCGATGGGCCCGTTGCCCAGCCAGACCTTCGCGAAGGACAGCGGGTTGGGGTAGCCGCCGTAGTCGAGCGCCGATACCAGCGCGTGCGCCACGTCCACGTCTCCGTGGAGGTCGACGACGCCCGCGGCCTCCGGACGCTGCGCGAGGCCGAAGTAGCTGCGCTGCGCGAAGTCCTGCTCCTTCGCCTCGGACGTGCCCGCGACCAGCTCTTCCGCGAGCTCCGCGAAGGTCTCCATGCCCAGCGTGTAGCAGCGGGCGTTGAGGCTGAAGGCCGTCTCACCGGGGGCGATGTCGAAGAGGCGCTGCTTGAGGATGCGGCCCTCGTCCGCGCCCTTCGTCATCTCGTGCCACGTGACGCCGTGCTGAGGCTCCCGGTTCAGCAGCGCCCACGACGTGACATTGAGTCCGGCGTAGCGGGGCAGCGGGCCGTCATGGAAGTTGATGGCCATGCGCCGGGGCAGGCGCAGGATTTCGTCCTTCACCATGCTCAGGTTGACGATGCTGAAGAGCCAGTCGAAAGGCGCCTGGGACAGGAAGGGCAGGGCCTGCTCGCCGGGCGGCACGTGCGGCACGCCCTGCTCCTCCGCCCACTTCTGGAGCGCGGGCTCGCGCGTGACGAGCCCGAGAATCCGGACGCCGCGCTCGGTGAGGGCTTGTGCACAGGGAACGACGAGGGTGCCCTCGCCAATGATGAAACAGTTGGGCGACTCCGGAGCCGCGCTCATTCAGTGCCTCCTGCGTTGCTGCGATTCGGGTGTTCCCCGCTCACAAGCCCAGGCCCTGCCGGGCGTCGGCGAGCGCGGGGGGATGCTTCAAAAGCTCGGCGTGACCGATACCGGGGTACGTCTTGAGGGGAGCGCGAAGCCCACGGCTGACGCGCTCGCCCTGGACGGGGGGCAGCGCGCTGTCGGCGCCTCCATGCAGCACGAGCGCGGGCGGGAGTCGCTTGGGTTGCAGCAGCGGCTGGTTGTCGTACCGGTGCCGCCCGACGAGGCTGCCGATGAGCCCCATGCGCCCCACCTTCATCGCCTGGAACGGCGCGAACAGCACCAGGCTCCGAGCGGGCGTCTCCTGCGCCCGAAGCGCGTGGGCCGCCGCGAGCGCCGACATGGTTCCCATGGAGAAGCCCACGAGGTGGATGTCCTGCGCCGCGGCAGGATGTGTCTCCGTCAGCCAGCGCATGGCGCTCGCGGCGCTGTCACGGAGTGCTTCGGGGGAGGGCTTGCCCGGCGAGCCGTCGAAGCCGGGGGGCGCGATGGCGGCCAGCCCGAGCCCACGGCCTTCGTCCAGCGAGAGCAGGACGGACTTCGCCTCCGCGAGGTACCCCGGGGTGTTGCCGCCGAAGTACACCAGCCACCGCGTCTCACCCGCGGAGGGCGGCCGCGTCAAGGCGACGAGCCTGGGCGGCGCGTCGGGGCCTGTCACCGTCCATCCCTCCGAGGCCAGGCGCGCCCGTTCCTCCGCCGATAGGGGCGCGCCGGTGTAGGGGAACGGGCCCGGGAGATCCGCGTCGTCTCGAGTCAACCCCACCATGAGTATCCCCACCGCCAGCACGGCGGCTGTGACCAGCGGGAAGCGCTGGTTCACCCTGAAGCGCGCCCCTCTCACTTCGTGCCCACCCGGCGCGCCTCGTCACGCGTGCCGCGCTGTGCATCGTCCAGCGCTTCGCGGAGCAGCCGCCCCAGGACATGGACGTTGGGCTCGCGCACCAGGCTGTCGTGGTCGCCCGGCACCTCGCGGATGTTCAGCGCCGGCACCAGCGGCTCCCAGCCCAGGCTGGTGCCCATGTGCGCGTAGATGGCGTGAATCTCCTGCGCGCGGAACAGCGTCACAGGACCGGCGTAGGGGCTGGGGACGTAGCGGCTTGCCAGGGCCTGGAAGCGCTCGGTGAGCTGGAGGTTGCGCAGCTCGATGGGCAGCGCTTCTCCCCGCTGCTCGTACCAGCGCAGCTTGAGCTGGCTCAACAGCCGGGTGCCGTCGCGCTCCACCTTGGTGCGCAGCTTCCGGCTGACGTAGCTGGCCGCGCCCTCCCGGCGCAGCTCCCGCAGGCGCTCATGGAGGGACTGGCGTCGCTCCTGGGTGGACGGGTGGAAGGTGTCCAGGAACGCGACCAGCGCCACCGGCTCGCCCAGCGCGTGCAGCCGCTGCGCTATTTCGTAGGCGACCACGCCGCCGCCGGAGTAGCCGCCGAGCAGGTAGGGCCCGTGGGGCTGCACCTGACGGATGCTCTCCAGGTAGATGGACGCCATCTCCTCGATGCTGTCGGCCGGAGGCAGCTTGCCGTCCACGCCACGCGCCTGGAGCCCGTAGAAGGGCTGCTCCTTGCCGAGCGTCTGCGCCAGCTCGCGGAAGTTGAGGACGTTGCCGCCCGCGCCGTGCACGCAGAAGAAGGGGAGGGTATTGCCGCCCTTCTGGATGGTGACCAGCGGAGACCAGCTCTTCGGCACCGCCTTGACGCCCGGGGCCTGCGCAGCCGGCGCCGCGTCACCCGGACCCGCGTCCGGCGTGAAGGGAATCCCGGCGGCCTCACGCACCAGCGCGGCGCACTGCTCCAGCGTGGGAGCCTCGAACAGCGTGGCCAGCGTCAGGTCCGCGCCCAGCGTCTTCTTGATGCGCGCGAACAGGCGCACCGCGATGAGCGAGTGTCCGCCCAGCTCGAAGAAGTTGTCCTTGAGCCCCACCTTCGGCGCACCGAGCAGTTGCTGCCACAGCTCCGCCAGCTTGCGCTCCACGTCGTCGCGCGGTGCGTCCGCGGCCGCCACACCGGACGGCGCGCCTGCCTGGGCCGTGGCCGCCGCCGCCGCCGCGGGCTTCGCCTCCTGCTTCGGGCGCATGCGGGCCGCGAGGGTGTGCAGGTCCATGGAGCTGACGAAGAGCGCGGGCGTGTCCTCGAGGGACAGCGCGCGCAGGAAGGCGTCCTGACCTTCCGCTGGCTTGATGCCCAAAGGCAGCCAGCTCTCCAGCAGTGAGCCCTTCTTCTGCGGCGAGCGGCCGAAACGCCGCGCCTCGACGGACGCGACGAGGTAGCCCTCGATGGCGCAGAAGACATTCCCGTCCGTGTCGGTGAGCGTGACGTCGAGCAGCGCCCCGCGGCCTTCCTCCTGGCGCACGCGGACGTGGCTCAGCGCCACCTGGGGCCAGGGGCCCCAGACCTGGAGTTGCCGGTAGGAGACGGGCACGTGCAGCTTCCCCGGCTGTCCCGCGTCGGGGAGCAGGGAGAAGGCGAAGCCGGAGGCGATGTCCAGCAGCCCGGGCGGAATCCCGTACGTCGACAGGTCCTCGCGGTAGGCGGCGGGCAGCTCCAGACGGCCCAGGGCCTCGGACGTGCCGAAGCCCGCGCTGCGCAGCACCTTCCAGCGTGGACCGAACGCGATGAGCGCGTCCTGCGGCAGGGACTGCTCACCCTCGCCGAAGGTCAGCGGCCGCTCACCACAGCGAACCTTCGCCGCGGACACGTTCAGCGCCGTGGGACGCTGGCCCGTGGCCTGGTGGAGCCGCGCGGTGGCGTGCTCCGTCCATGCGTTTCCGGCCGCGCGGCTGCGCACGCGGAAGGTGAAGCCGTCGCCCTCCGGCGCCAGCCCGATCTCCACCTCCCGTACCTCGCCGTCCGGGACGTCCAGCGGTGACACCAGCGAGAGCTGCGACAACTCCAGCGGCTCGCCAGGACGCGCCAGCGCCCAGGCGGCGCGGGCCAGCTCGACATAGGCCGTGCCGGGGAGGACGGGGCCTCCGCCGCGCATCCGGTGCTCATCCAGCACCCAGTGGGCCTTCGCGTCGTAGATGGCGCGGAAGACGTGGTGCCCTTCGGGGGCCTCCACGCGCCGCTGGAGCAGCGGGTGGATGACGGACTCGCCGGGCGGCAACTGCGGCGCGAGCTGCGCCGCGGCCATGCCGACCTCCTGCCAGACGCCCCAGCCCAACGCGAGTGCGCGCTTCGCGATGCCCGTGGCCTCCAGCCGTGTCGCCTGCGCCAGCAGGTACGCGTTGGCGGCGACGTAGTCCACCTGCCCCGGGGGCCCAAGCCACGCGCTCGTCGACGCGAAGCTGACGAAGAAGTCCAGGGCCGCGCCTTGCAGCGCTTCTTCCAGCGCGAGCGCCCCCATCGCCTTGGGCGCGAGCACCCGCAGGGCCGAGTCGCGCGTTTTCGCCTCCAGCGGCCCGTCCTCGAGCGTGCCCGCCGCGTGTACCACGCCATGCAAGGCGCCGAAGCGCTCCCGCACCTGGGCGATGGCCGCGCGCAGTTGGCCGGCGTCGGTGGTGTCCGCCTTGAGCAGCAGCACCTGCGCGCCAAGTCCTTCCAACGTGCGCTGAAGCTCCGCGTGCGACGCGCTGGCCGCCGACCGCGACACCAGCGCGAGCCGGGCCTTCACCTTGCGAGCGAAGAGCTCGGCGAGCGTGCGGCCGATGCCGCCCAGGCCGCCCGTGATGAGGTAGACGCCCTGCTCACGCAGCGGCGTCGGGCCCTCGTCCAGCGCCGTCCGCTCCATCACCTGCACCAGCCGGCGTCCACCGCGCAGCGCCACCGGCGCCTCGACGTCCGGGCGCAGCAGCTCGTCCGCGAGCTCCCGCGCCTGGCCCATCACGTTGACCACCAGTTGCAGGTCCACCACGCGGGCCTTGAGCTCGGGAAGCTCCTTGGGGCCCACGAGCAGCGGACCGAAGCTGAGCGCCTGCTCCGGGCTCGTGGCGTGTCCTTCGGCGGGCAGGGCCTCCTGGGTCACCCGCATGTAGCGCAGGCCCGGAGGCAGCGACTCGGAGGTCAGGGACTGCATCAGCGCCAGCGGCGTGAGGAAGTACCGCGACACCGCGAGTTCCCAACCCAGCGGGGCCTTGTCCCGGCTGGTGATGTCCACGATGCGAGGTGGCACGCGCCCCTCGGCGCCCAGCGCATCCCAGAGCGCTTCCCAGTCCTCGCGCGCGTCGAACCGCAGGGTGAAGTGCCCCTCGTCCGCGCGGCCAAAGGCATCGCCCGGCAGCACGCGCATCACCTGGGCGCCGCGCGCCGACAGCTCGCGAGCCAGCTCGCTAAGCAACAGGTGCTGCTCGCCCACGAGGAGCCAGCGCTCGTTCTCCGTTGGTGCCTCCGGCGCCGCGCCGGCCTGCTCGCGGAAGCGCGGCACGTAGCCCCAGCGCGACACGTTCTCTTCACGCACCAGCGGGCGCTCACCCTCGCGCCGCGCCATGAAGGTGCCACTGCCTGGCTCCACCCAGTGGCGCTCGCGCTCGAAGGCATACGTGGGCAGCGCCACGCGGCGCCGCTTCTGGCCATCGAAGAGCGCGGCGGCGTCCAGGTCCACGCCCGCGGCCCAGAGGCGGCCGAGCGCGAGCTGGAAGAACGCCAGGTCCGCCACGGTGTCGTTGGGGTGCCGCAGTGACGGCACCAACTGCTCGGCCTGCGGCTTCTCTACCTGGGCGCGCAGCAACTGCGTCAGCGTCTGGCCAGGGCCGACCTCCAGGTAGACACGCGCCTTGTCCGCCAGGAGCACGCCCGCGCCCTCGGCGAAGCGCACCGGCTGACGCAGGTGCCGCACCCAGTAGTCGGGCGACGTGGCCTCCTCCGGCGTCACCCATGTCCCGGTGACATTGGAGATCCACGGGCCGGTGGGCTTGGTGAAGCGCACCGTGCCCAGGAACTCACGGAAGGGCGCGAGGATGGGCTCCAGCATGCGCGAGTGCGCGGCCACGCGGATGTGCAGCCGCCGCGCCTCCACCTCGCGAGCCTTGAGCTGGGCCTCCAGCGCTTCGATGGCGGCCACTTCACCGGAGACGAGGCACAGCCCCGGCGCGTTGTGCGCGCCCAGGTCCAGGCCCTCGCCCAGCAGCGGCTTCAGCTCCGCCTCGGGCATCTCCACGCTGAGCATCGCGCCGGCGGGGAGCTGGTCGAAGAGGCGGCCACGGCAGGCGACGATGCCCAGCGCGTCCTTCACGGAGAAAACGCCGTTGAGCTGCGCGCAGGCGTACTCGCCCATGCTGTGGCCCATGCAGGACTGCGGCGTCAGGCCACGCGCCTTCCACAGCGCGGCGAGCGACAGCTCCACGGACAGCAGCGCCGGCAGCGCGTACGTGGCCTGCTCCAACTGGGCGCGCGCTTCCTTCTCGGCGCCGGCCTCCGGGAAGAGCAGGGGCCGCAGCTTCAACGACTGGTGCTGTTCGAGCAGCGACAGGCACTCATCCAGCGCGCGGCGGAACACGGGCTCCTGCTCGTAGAGACCCTTCGCCATGCCCGGGTACTGCGCGCCGCCGCCCGGGAAGAGGAAGACGACGGAGCGGCCCTCCGCCTCCGTCTGTGCCTGGGCCGTCCGTGCGGCCTCTGGCTGTGACAGCAGGCGCACGGCGTCCTCGCGGGACGATGCCACCACGGCGCGGCGATGCGCGAAGCGGCGGCGGCCCTCGAGCAGGGTGTACGAGGTGTCACCCAGGTTGGGCGCGTCGGCTTCACCCAGCCGCGTGGCCAGCCGCTGGGCGGCGCGCTCCAGGGCGGCGGGGGTGCGCGCGGACAGCCACAGCGTTTCGAAGGGACGCGCGGCGGACGTCTGCGGCTGCGCGGGCGCCTCCTCCAGGATGACGTGCGCGTTGGTGCCACCCACGCCCAGCGAGTTCACCGACGCCCGGCGTGGCCGGCCCTTGGCGGCGGGCCAGTCGCGCAGCGCGGCGTTCACGCTGAAGGGCGAGCGCGCGAAGTCGATCTGTGGGTTGGGTTTCTCGAAGTGCAGCGTGGGCGCCATCTGCTTGTGGCGCAGCATCTGGACGACCTTGACGAAGCTCGCCACGCCCGCGGCCGTGTCCAGGTGGCCGATGTTCGTCTTCACCGAGCCGATGCGGCAGAACCCGCTCTTCTGCGTCTGCGTGCGGAAGGCCTGGGTGAGGGCGGTGATTTCAATCGGGTCGCCCACCGGCGTGCCGGTGCCGTGGCACTCGATGTAGTCGATGGAGTCGGCGCTGATGCCGGAGACGTTGAGCGCCTCCACGACGGCGTCCGCCTGCCCGTCCACGGACGGCGCCAGGTAGCCCACCTTGCGCGCGCCGTCGTTGTTCACCGCGCTGCCCTTCACCACCGCGTAGATGGTGTCGCCATCCGCCAGCGCGTCCTCCAGGCGGCGCAGCACGATGACGCCCGCGCCGCTGCCGAAGAGCGTGCCCTGGGAGCGGTGGTCGAACGCGCGGCAGTGCCCGTCCGGTGAGAGGATTTCTCCCTCCTGGTACAGGTAGCCGCGGTAGTGCGGCAGCTCCAGCGTGACGCCGCCCGCCAGCGCCAGGTCGCACTCGCGCGCCAGCAAGCTCTGGCAGGCGGAGTGGATGGCGACGAGCGACGTGGAGCACGCCGTCTGCACGTTGAGGCTGGGCCCGCGCAGGTCCAGGCAATACGAGACACGGGTGGTGAGGAAGTCCTTGTCGTTGCCCGTATGCCGCACGAGGAACAGTCCCACCTGTTCCATCAGTTGCGGGTTGGTGAAGAGGTTGTAGGGCATGTACGCGTTCATGCCCGAGCCGCCGAACACGCCGACGGGCCCCTTGAACCGCTCCGGCGGATGGCCGCTGTGCTCCAGCGCTTCCCAGCACACTTCCAGGAAGTGGCGGTGCTGCGGGTCCATGAGGGACGCCTCGCGCGCGCTGAAGCCGAAGAAGCCCGCGTCGAAGTCCTCCAGGCCCTCGTACACCATGCCCGACTTCACGTAGTTCGGGTCCTGGAGCAGCGCCGGGTCCACGCCCGCGCTCAGGAGCTGCGCGTCACTGAAGTGCGTGACGGACTCGACGCCGTCGCGCACGCGGCGCCAGAACGTGTCCACATCGCGCGCTCCAGGCAGTCGCGCGGCCATCCCCACCACCGCGATGTCTGGCGAATCCGCAAGCCCTTCAACGTCTTCCGTCATGACAGTAGTCCTGAAAAGTACCGCTTCCAGCAGTTCAAATCAGCACAGTTTGAGGAGGGTCGAACCCGCCCCAGCTTTGGAACCGGCGTACCTAGGTCTGTCATGACATCCCCCCGCTGCGCTCAGCCTACTCGTGTGTGGCATTGAGCCCGAATATCTGGCGCAGCCGTCCGAGTATACGGCCGACCTCGGCGGGAATGGCGTCGTTGCTCGTTCCGCTCGCTTCGGCCACCGCGCGCAGCTGGGTCCGCCGCTGGGCAAGCATGGAGGAGAGCTGCCGGGCCAGGCCGGGATACTCCGTGAAGAGGCGGGCGAAGGTGGGACGGTCTACTTCGAGGAGCAATGAGTCCTCCACCGCCACCACCGTGGCCGAACGGCGCTCTCCCGTCAGCAGGCACATCTCTCCGAAGTAGCTGCCGCGGCCCAGGCGGGTGACTTCCGACTGGGACTTCCCCGTGCGCACGCTCACCTCTCCGGAGGCGAGCACGTAGAAGGTCCGGCCCTCGTCGCCCTCCTGGATGATGCGCTCGCCGGCGCCGAAGCGGCGCACCAGCGACTCCTGGCGAAGCCGGTCCAGCTCCTCCGTGTCCAGGGACTGGAAGAGGTCCACGGCGCCCAGGAGGCTGCGGATGGTGTCCTCCGACAGCTCCGTGCGCGCCATCTCCTGTCGTACGTGCACCGTCCGCTGGGCGTAGGGAATCTCGATGTTCGCCCGGCGCAGCCGGTACCACAGGCGGGAGTGGAGGTCCTCCTTCACCGCGTCCGCCAGGCCGTAATCGCCGATGAAGAACCGCACCATGTAGCGGATGGCGGAATCCTCGTAGCCCAGCGTGCGCGCGATGGGAGACGGCTCCGGGAGGATGAGGGGGGTCTCCCGCATCGTCTCCAGCAGCGCGTGCTTGACCTGGTTGGGCGCGGCGTCCCGTGACAGGCGGAACTCCACGTCGATGCCGACGGGGTTGGGGTCCTGGGTGAAGTTGAGGACCAGCTCCTTGGCCACCATGCTGTTGGGCAGCGTGATGACCTCGCGGCGGAAGTTGGCCAGCCGGATGGAGCGCCAGCCAATGAAGACCACGCGTCCGGTGTGTGTGCCGATGCGGATGAAGTGGCCGACCTCGAAGGGGCGGTCCAGTTGGAGGGACAGGCCCGCGAAGAGGTTGCCCAGCGTCTCCTGGAGCGCCAGACCGATGACCACCGACAGCACCGCGGACGTGGCCACCAGGCCCGCCAGGTCCACGTTGAACTGGGTGCGCAGGAGCGGCAGCACCGCCAGTGGGTACAGCGTGAAGTCGATGACGTTGCGCAGGATTTTCGGTGTGCCCACCGCCGGCGCGCGCAGCCGGATCACCTTCAGCGCCAGGGCCACGCTGGCGCGGATGCCACCGAAGGTGAACATCAGCATCCAGCTGACCTGGAGCGCCTTCTTGAGGCCTTCGGGGGCGGTCGCCGGCAAGGCCCACGTCGCCAGCCGGAGCACGATGAACGCGATGAGGAGCCGGTTGGCGCTCTTCAAATCCTGCCGAAGGTCGGCGTCTTGAGCGGCGGCGCGCACCCCCATCAGCACGACGATGAGCAGCGCACCCACGGCCAGGGACAGGTTGCTCTGAAGGAAGGGCAGCAAGGCGGGGGGAATGTCTCCCGCCATCTCCATGGGGGTCAAGGCGGCCGTTGACGCGTGCCGCGTGAGCGGGGATACACGCGCCATGACGCTCGCAACGGTACTGGGACAGCCTCGCGCGGTGGACGCCCTCCAGGCGGCCCTGCGCAGCGGCGCGGTCCACCACGCGTACCTCTTCGCCGGGCCAGAAGGGGTGGGCAAGGAGCTGGCGGCCGTCGGGCTGGCCCAGGCCCTCACGTGCCCCGAGCAGCCAGACGTGGGCTGCGGCGCCTGCGCGAGCTGCCAGCGGGTGGAGAGGGGCCTCCACCCGGACGTCACCTGGGTGATGCCTGACGATGAACGGGTGTCCCGGGGGCTGGCGGGTCGGTCCGACTTCACTGGGACGCCCAGCCGGGAGCTACGCGTGGAGCAGGTGCGCCAGCTCCAGGAGCGCATCGCCCTTCGCGGCCTGGAGTCGCGCCGCAAGGTGGCGCTCATCGTCTCCGCCCAGACCATGAACGTGCAGGCGCAGAACGCGTTCCTCAAGACGCTGGAGGAGCCGCCTTCGGACACCACGATCATCCTGGTGGCCAGCGCGATTGACCGCCTGCTGCCCACCATTCGCAGCCGGTGCGGAAAGGTGCACTTCGGCCCACTGCCGGTGGACATGGTGGCCCAGCGCGTGGCGGAGGCGCGCAAGCTGGACGCGGAGACGGCCATGCTCGCGGCCGTCATGGCGGGCGGCAGCCTGGGCCGGGCCATGGCGCTGGACGTGGACGCGCTGTCGCGGCGCAAGGACACCCTCACCGCCTTCGAGGCCCTGCGCGGCGAGGACGCCGTCGGCCTGCTGCGCTTCGCGGAGGCCCATGGCGGCTCGCGCGAGGAGGCGGAGAGCACCCTGGAGCTGCTGGCGCTGTGGACGCGCGACGTGGCGCTGGTGAAGTCAGGCCTGGAGTCGGGGCTGGCCAACCGCGACATGGTGGACCTGGCCCGGCAGGTGGCGGCCCGCACGTCCGACATCCTCCTGCACCGCCGGCATTCGCTGCTGGATGCGGCGCGGGCGGCCATTGCCCGGAACGGTGCGCCCCGGCTCCAACTGGAGCGGATGCTCATCGACCTGTTCACGGAGGCGTCGCGATGAGCGCCAGTGAGATGGATGACGTGCTGGCGAGCGTGAAGGGGGGCAAGGTCGCCCCGGTGTACCTCTTGGTGGGCGAGGAATTCCTGGTCCGCAAGGGCGCTGACGAGCTGGTGAAGCTGCTCGTCCCCGACGCGGCCATGGGCCTCAACCTGGCCGTGTTGGACGCGGGCAGCCCGCGCGAGGTGGCGCAGGAGCTGGCCACGCTGCCGCTGTTCCCCGGCCGCAAGGTGGTGCTGGTCCGCGACCCGGAGTTCCTGGCGCCCAAGAAGGGGCGAGGGGACGCGCTGGGCAAGGCACGCGAGGCGTGGAAGGCGGGCAAGCGAAAGGAGGGCGCGCGGCGACTGTTGGCGCTGGCGGCCCGTGCTGGCTGGGGCGTGGACCAGTTGGACCCGAGCACGCCCGGGGCTCCGTCGGTGGAGAAGTGGAAGGACGAGCTCAACGTCGAGCTGGCCGACGTGGACGTGGCCTTCCTCAAGGAGGCGGCCGCCTTCTGCCGCGAGGAGCGCATCTCCGCGCCCGAGGGGGATGCCTCGGCGCTGCTGGACCTCATCCAGAAGGGCGTGCCGGCGGGCCATGCGCTGGTGCTGGCCGCGTCCGACATGGACGCCAAGAATCCGCTGGTGAAGCTGGCCCACGACAAGGGCTACGTCGTCGAGCGGAAGGTGGCGGCGCGTCACAAGGACCTGGACCTGACGGACATCGCCAAGGAGTTCCTGGCGCCCTTCAAGAAGAAGCTGGGCCCCGGTGCGCTGGACGAACTCAAGGAGCGCATTGGCGGGAACATCCGCCTGCTCCAGTCGGAACTGGAGAAGCTGGCCACGTATTCGGAAGGGCCCGCCATTGAGCGGGCGGACGTGGCCGCGCTGGTCCACCACGCGCGCGAGGAGGAGTTCTTCGAGCTGTCCGAGGCGCTCCAGAAGCGCGACTTCGGCGGGGCGCTGTCCTACGCGAATGACGCCATGGGGCAGGGGACGCACGCGTTGCAGTTGCTGGGCGCGGTCGCCTCCATCGTTCGGGGCCTGCTGGAGAGCCATGAGTGGCTGTGGCGCTATGCGGGAGGCAATCCGCCTCGCACCGCGAAGGACGTGGAGGCGCGCGTCTTCCCCCGGCTGGAAGCGGAGCTGAAGGGCAGCAAGCGGAAGATGCCCAACGCGTGGGCGCTCACGTTCAGCATGAAGGCCGCGGCGGGTTATGAGCGGCGGGAGCTGCTGGGCGCGCTGGTGGCCTGCGCAGAGGCGGACCTGGCGCTGAAGTCGTCGGCGAACGGCCGGCTGGTCATCGAGCGGCTGCTGGCCACGGTGTGTGTGCGCCAGCACGGCGCGGGTTATTAGAGGAGGCGCATATGGCGGACAAGCGTCGTTTCGACCTCTTCGCGGATTTCCTGGTGGAGCGCTTCAACGCGCCGCGGGTCTTCGACGTGGCGGGCGGGCAGGGGAAGCTCAACGAGGCGCTGACGAAGCGGGGCCGAGCCGTCACCACCTTCGACCTGCGGCACAAGCACCTGCCCGTCACCTACGCCCAGCGCATCTTCACACTGGAGGAGCCGTGCGAGGCGGAGCTGGTGGTGGGCATGCACCCGGATGGCGCCACCCGCATCATCATCCAGTACGCGGCGGCGCACCGGCTGCCCTTCGCCGTGGTGCCGTGCTGCTCGGACAACGGCATGCCCTACAACCCGTGGATGCGGCACCTGGCCGAGCTGGCTCGCGAGTCAGGCTTCACCATCGTGGAGGAGGTGAAGCTCTCCATGGACGGGCGGGCCCGGGTCCTCGTGGGCGAGCATGGCGCCGCTGCGTCTTGAAGGCGTCGGAGTCCCCGCCGACTGTCACTCGGTGGGCCCGGTCAGCAGGCCCGTGACATCCTTCCAGGGTCCCTGGCAGGGCGGCGTGTCCGAGGCGAGGTAGTGCCCGACGCGCCCCGGCGCCAGCGCCACCACGGCGGACGAGCGCGTCCCGTAGAGCGGCGTGTGGATGCAGAGCGCCTGGAGCCGTTGCAGGAAGTCGCGGGGCAGGTCCTCACCGGCGCCCGGGGGCGGAATCAGCTCCTCGGTGGGGAGGGTCGGGTCGGCCAGCACCGCCTTCAAGCCCTCCGCCAGCTCCGGCCAGGGCTTCTTCGCCACCTCGGTGGTCAGCAGCCGGGCCCGTTCCACCTTGGGCAGCTCCGGGGCATTCAGCACGTCATTGGGCAGGACATGGACCCCCGGGGGGACATCCTCCCGCCGCAACTGCCGGTCCGTCCTCCGGGCGTAGGCCACGCGCAGTCGCTGGGCGTCCCCATAGAGCAGGTTGAAGGGCATGAACTCATCCCCTGGCAGGGAATCTAGGTACCGGTCCACGGCGTCCACGCTGCCGGCCTGGAGGGCCTTGAGCACCACCTCGCCCCGCGAGCGGGGGGCCGGACCCTGGCCTCGCTCGCCCCGCTGGTTCGTCAGGCCGACGAACAAACCGCCGTGGGTTACACCCATCCACGTCCCACCGCGTTCCTCATCCCGGCCGCCCACGGCGAGCGGGGACTCCAGAAGCACTTGGGGGCCAGTCGCAGGGCGGGCGTAGAACTCGTCCCGGTTGGCCGCGAGCACCAGCGGCCATTCGGGGTGGATGTGGCGCAGGATGATGATGGTGCACATGCGTATCCGGTCGATAACATCTCCGGCTCCGCGGCGCATTCGGGCCCGCGGACTTCACGCCGTCGATGACCTCGGCCATCCGAGCGGCTAAGGTCCGCCGCCCTCAGGAGAGTCCATGGCTGAGAGAACCCTCGTCACCAGCGCGCTGCCCTACGCGAACGGCCCGCTCCACATCGGCCACGCCGTCGAGTACGTGCAGACCGACATCTACGTTCGTTTCCTCCGCTCGTGCGGCAGGGACGTCGTCTACTTCTGTGCCGATGACACCCACGGCACGCCCATCGAGCTGAACGCGGCGAAGCAGGGCCTCAAGCCCGAGGAATTCATCGCCCGCTTCCACGAGGAGCACCAGCGGGACTTCCACGACCTCGATGTCCGCTTCGACTACTTCCACTCCACCAACTCGCCGGAGAACCGCCAGTACGCGGAGCTCATCTACGGGCGGCTGAAGGAGAAGGGCGACATCGAGCGCCGGAACATCGAGCAGACCTACTGCGAGAACGACCGCCGCTTCCTTCCGGACCGCTTCATCAAGGGGACCTGCCCCAACTGCAAGGCTTCCGACCAGTACGGCGACGCCTGTGAGAAGTGCGGCAAGGCCTACGACCCCACGGACCTCATCGACGCGCGCTGTGCCCTGTGTGGCACGCCTCCGGTCCGCAAGCACTCCGAACACCTGTTCTTCAAGCTGTCGCGGCACGAGGACTTCCTCCAGGACGTGCTGCGCAAGCCAGGCTTCATCCATCCGGGCCTGGCGACCCAACTCCAGGGCTTCTTCGAGAAGGGCCTGTCGGACTGGGACATCAGCCGCGACGGGCCGTACTTCGGCTTCGCCATTCCGGGTGAGACGGACAAGTACTTCTACGTCTGGTTGGACGCGCCCATCGGGTACATCGCCACCACGGAGAAGTGGGCGAAGGAGACGGGCAAGGCGAAGAGCGCGCTGGACTACTGGAGCGCGGACGCGGACACCCGCATCATCCACTTCATCGGCAAGGACATCGTCTACTTCCACGCGCTGTTCTGGCCGGCCGTGCTCAACGTCGCGGGCTTCCACATCCCCAGCGAAATCAAGGTCCACGGCCACCTGATGTTGAACGGCGAGAAGATGTCGAAGACTCGCGGCACCATGGTGCCAGTGCGCGACTACCTGGACCAGTTGGACCCCAGCTACTTGCGCTACTTCTACGCGGCCAACCTGGGCCCGGGGGTGGAGGACCTGGACCTCAACCTCAAGGACTTCCGCCAGCGCGTGAATGGCGAGCTGGTCAACAACGTGGGCAACCTGGCCAACCGCGCCCTGTCGCTGCTGGCCGGTCCGCTGGAGAAGCGTCTCGCGCCCGGCCGTGCCGAGGGCCCGGGCCGCGAGTTGGTGGAGGCCGCGCTCGCCCGCGTGCCGGAGGTTCGCGACGCGTTCGACAAGCTGGAGTACCGGTCCGCCATCCGCGTCATCACCGAGATTGCGTCGGCCGCGAACGGCTTCCTCCAGACGGCCGCGCCGTGGGCCCAGGTGAAGAAGGACGCGGAGGTCGCTCGCGCGGACCTGTCCGACGCCGCGGACGTGGCCTACCTCCTGGGCGCGCTGCTCGCCCCGGTGACACCGCGCCTGTCCGAGAAGCTCTTCGCTCAGCTCGGCGCCGAGCCGCTGACGTTCCAGGCCCTGGAGGGCGCGAAGTACCCGCTGTTGGATCGCAGCCGTCCCATCGGCACGCCCGAGCCGCTGCTGCCGCGGCTGGAGGAGGAGCGCGTCAACGCCATCATCAAGCTACCGGAAGGCGCCGCTGCGCCGCAGGCCGCGGAGGCCAGGCCGGCCAAGGGCGCCAAGACGGAGAAGAAGCCCGCCGAGGCTCCCGCCGCGACGCAGGCGGCGGCTCCGAGCGCTGGCGCGGCCGAGTCGCCGGGTGAAATCGAGTACGACGACTTCGCCAAGGTGGTGCTGAAGGCGGGCAAGGTGCTGGCCGCGGAGAAGGTGCAGAAGGCAGACAAGCTGCTCAAGCTCACGGTGGACGTGGGCGAGGGGAGCCCGCGCACCATCGTCTCCGGCATCGCGGAGGCCTTCGCTCCCGAGGCGCTCACCGGGCGCAACGTGGTGGTGGTGGCCAACCTCAAGCCGCGCAAGCTCAAGGGCATCGAGTCGCGCGGCATGCTCCTGACGGCGGGGCCGGGCGGCAAGGAGCTGTCGCTGCTCGACCCGGGCGATGTGGCCCCTGGCAGCGAGGTGAAGTGACGTGACGGACTGGCGCGCCGACCGGGACCGGGCCCTCCTGACGCTGGAGCGCGAGAAGCGCCCGGCGTTCAGGACGGAAGCCGCGCTCCAGCTCTATCACCTCGCGTCGGAGGTCCCCGAGCACGCCGCCGAGTTCCTCGAGGCGCTCCCCCGGTTGTTGGCGGACAAGCAGGTGGAGGTGCGCCGCGCGGGGGTGAGCCTGGCCTCCGTGGTGGTGCCTCCGGCGGAGCTGCCGGACCTGCTCATCGCCCGGCTTCGGGACGAGGAGTGGCAGATTCGCCTGGAGGCCACCGGCCGGTTGGCAGACCTGGCCCGGCCGGAGCTGCGTGGGGCGCTGGCCTCCATGCTGGAGGATGGCACCTTCGAGGTCCGCTTCGAGGCGGCACGCGGCATCGCCAGCCTCCATCACGCCGCGGGGCTGGAGGTGTTGCTGGAGGCGCTGGACGCGGACCTGCTGCGCTTCCGGGCCCTGGGCGCGCTGGCGGAGCTGGGGGACGCGCGCGCGCTGCCCCAGGTGAAGAAGCTGTTCGGCCGGTGGCTTCTGCCCGCCTTCGACAAGACGCAGGCCGCCGGGGTGCTGGCGAAGCTGGGCGATTCGGACGGCCCGACGTACCTCATCCAGCGGATGGCGAAGAAGCGGTGGAGCCCGGACCGGGCCCTGGCCGTGGAACTCTGCGGCGAGGTGAAGGTACCCGGCGCGCTGGAGCGCTTGAAGGAAGTCCTGGACGACGTGAAGGACCCCTGCCGGGGCGCGGCCGCGAGAGGCCTGGGCCGGCTGGGCGATGCGCGGGCGCTGCCCTGGCTGGTCGGGCTGCTCCAGGACGCGCAGGCCTCCGAGGACACCCGATTGGACGCCGCTGACGGGCTGTGGCGCCTGGGCGGGGCTGAGGCGCGTGAGGCCGTTCGCAACGCGGTGAGTACCTTTCCCTCACCAGAGGCCCGCGCCGAACTGGAAGAGCTGTTGCAGGAGGAGCCATGAAATTCGTCGACGCCCACTGTCACCTCGAGGTGAAGGACTACCCGGACGTCGTGGCCGTGCTCGACGCGGCTCGCGCGGCGGGGCTGGTCCATGCCGTCGTGGTGGGGCAGTTCCACGGCCCGGGTAACTGGGGCAACGCGCTGGAGGTGGCGGCGGCGCACCCGGAGTTCCTGTCGCCCACGTTGGGCATCCACCCGCACGAGGCCGCCCGGGCCACCGAGGAGGACCTGGCCACGCTGGAGCGCACCTGCGCGCGTCCCGAGGTCCGGGCGGTGGGGGAGGCGGGCCTGGACTACTACTACGACCACTCACCGCGTGAGGCGCAGGCGGAGGTCTTCCGGCGGCAGTGCGCGCTGGCGCTCCGGCTGGGCAAGCCGCTGGTGGTGCACGTGCGCGACGCGCATGACGACTGTGACGCCATCCTCGGCGAGACGGGCGTGGCGAAGGGCGTCATCCACTGCTTCACCGGTGACACGGACGCGGCGCGGCGCTACCTGGACCGGGGCTTCCTGCTGTCGCTGTCGGGCGTCATCACCTACAAGAAGACGGAGGCGCTCCAGGACGCGGTGCGCTTCGCGCCGTTGGACAGGCTGATGGTGGAGACGGACAGCCCGTACCTGGCGCCGGTGCCGCACCGGGGGCGGAAGAACCAGCCCTCGCACGTGGTGGAGACGGCGAAGAAGGTCGCCGAACTCAAGGGCGTGACGCTGGAGGAGGTGGCCTCGGTCACCACCGCCAACGCCGCCGCCCTCTTCAACCTCAACCTGCGTTGAGGCCGCCGGCCAGGGCCGCGAGGTCCTGGTCCATCTGCGGCACGTCCAGCAGCAACGCGTCCGGGTCGTACTGGAAGTCCGCCTGCTTCAGCTTCAGCAGCGCCTGGAGCGCGGGCTCGCCTGAGTGACCACCGAAGGACGCGAAGACGACGCGGCCTCGCTCCAGGTGCAGGTAGCCCTCCAGCGTGTGCTGGCGCAGGTTGAGCCGGCCGCTCTTGTGGCCACCGCCCAGCGTGCGCAGCAGCTCGCGAGGGGGGAGTTCGTCGAAGCTGCCGCGCACCACGCGCCCCGGCCCGTTGTGCTGGACCCGGTCGTCGTAGAGGGCCTGCACCGTCTTCGCGATGGCGGGCTTGTCCGCGGGCGACAGCACGTCCGTGGCGCCCGCCATGAGCAGGCGCTCCCGCGTGGCATTGTCGGGCTCGCCCACCACCGCGATGGGCAGACCCGCCGTCTCCGGCGCCGAGCGGGCCTGCGCCAGCAGGTCCGTCACGTCCTGCAGCCCCAGCCGCAGGCTCACCACCAGCACGTCGCAGTCCTGCCGCGCCAGTCCGTCCTGCGCGCCCTCGACGGTGGACAGCGCGTGCGCCACCAGGCCCTGCTTCAGCACCGCTTCCAGCAGCTCGCCGCGCGCCGTCTCGTCCGGCTCCACCACGAGCACCTGGCGGCCTTCGCTCTCCAGCCGGTGGCGCAGCAGCTCACCACTCTGGAGCTGGATGACGATGTCCGCCACCACCGGGTCATAGAGCGCGCCCGCGTACTTGCGCAGGTGCTCCAGGGCCTGCTCCTTGGGCAGCACGCGGCCCAGGGCGTTGCCCGGGTTCTTCGTCAGCTCCAGGAAGCTGTCCACCGCGGCGAGGATGCGCGCGCCCAGGGTGATGTCCTCGCCCTTGGCGCCCTGGGGCGTGCCGGAGCCGTCCCAGGCTTCGTACATCTGCGCGAGGATGGTGTTCGTCTGCGCGGGCAGGTGCACCGTCTCGAACATGCGGGTGGGGATGCGGCAGGCCACCTTCGCCTGCGCCTTCCACTCCGGGTTGACGGCGTTGCTCGCCAGCGAGAAGTGCCGCTCCGCCGGCTTTCCCAGGTCGTGCAGGTAGGCGGCGATGGCCAGCGCGGCCAGCTCCTTGTGGGGCATGCCCATGCGCTGGCCCACGATGCCGGCCTGCCGCGCCAACTGCGCGGAGTGCCCGCGGTGGCGCTGCCGGTCCTGCTCCAGCAGGCCGACCATGATGCCCAGCGTCTCCACGTAGTCGCTGTCGCTCACCAGCCCGCGCGGCCCGCCGGGTTCGCGCCGCTGGGTGGACGGGCGGACCGCGGGGGTGCCGGTGCTGCTGCCGCGTTGCAGCCGCATCCGCGCGTCCGTCTCCACGCGGAAGTTGAGGCTGAGTCCGCCACGGTTGCCCGCGCCCGTCCCGGTGCCGCTGCCCGCGTAGGTGCGTCCGTGCTCCGGGGCGCCCGGGCGGGACGGCGCGGCCGGGGCCTGGCCCTGGGCGTTGGCGCCTTCCAGCAGCGCGGCGAAGGCGGTGGGATCGCCGTAGTAGTGCTTGCGGATGGCGGCGGAGATGGCGCTGCGCAGGCCCACGTACGCGTAGACCTCCGACATGCCCGTGACGAGGGCAATCTCGTCCATCAGCGACTTGTTCTGCGGCTCGGCGGCGACCACGGAGAGCAGCTTGCGCTCCGGGTCCACCGCCAGTGGCAGCACGTTCTGCGCCTCGGCCAGGCGCACCGGAAGCCGGTCCAGCACCTCGGTGGCGATGCGCGCCTTCGCCAGCTTGTCCGCGCTGACGAAGCGCGTCTGGAACTCCGCCGCCAGGAAGCGCAGCAGCGCCGCTTCCTGGAGCAGTCCCAGCTCCACCAGACAATCACCGACCTTGTGGCCGGTGATTTTCTGGTGCTCCAGGGCCTGTTCCACGGCCCCGGCGTTGACGAGTCCCGCCTCGATGAGGCGCTCTCCCAACCTCTTCACCATGTGCTGCCTCAGCTCTCCGAGGAACCCTCACCGCCCTTGTTGCCGGAATCGGACGGTAACGACGTCAGCGCGCTGAACGGCTTGAAGGTCAGCTCCTTGGGCAGCGAGCTCGCGTCACGCGGCGGACGCTCCTCGCGGGGCGGACGGGGCGGGCGCTCCTCACGCGCGCGCTCCTCGCGGGGCGGACGCTCCTTGCGGGGCGGGCGCTGGGCCTGCTCCTGCTGCGGGGCGCCCTCGGCCGGGGTACCCGGCTGCTGCTGCTTCTCCGCCCGGGCCTTGCGCTTCTCCTCGCGGCCCTTGCGGCGGCCACCCCCCTCCACCGGGGCGCGGCCCCGCGAGGTGGGCGAGGGGCCCTTCCACAACTGGCGCTCATAGGGGCGCACCACGTCCGTCCACTTGTCGTGCGAGTCGCGCTGCATGGCCTCCAGCCACGAGGCGATGCGCGCGTCCAGCGACTCCAGCGAGTGGATGATCTGCGCTTCCAGCGTCACCGGCGACTTCGGGCTGCCGTGCTGCGCGTCGCCGTGCTGGGAGATGACCAGGTGCGTGAGGTGCTGCTCCAGGAGCGGCGGGAAGCCGGGGATGGCCAGCGCCTTCTCGCGCAGCTTCTGCGCCGTCAGGACGAGGTTGCCCACCAGCCGGCCCTCGTCGGAGGTCTCGGAGGCGTCCGCCGCCTTCTGCACCTGCTGCAACAGCGCGCCGGCCAGCAGCAGGTCGCGGTCCGCCATGGGGTACTGGTCCGCCACGCGGAGCGTCAGCCGCATCACCGACAGGATGTGCTCCGCCAGTCCGCCACGCCACGCGTGGTGCGTGCCCCGGACGCCCTGGGCCACCGGCAGGCCGGTCGCGATCTTCGGGTCGTCCAGGAAGGCCAGCAGCAGCTGCTTCACGAAGGTGTCGCCGATGCGCTCGGTGACCATCTCCCGGATGAGGCCGGCGGCGCGCGCGCCACCCGGGCCCTCGTTGCCGCGGGCCTCGCCCTTGTCGGCCTTCTCGGGCTTCTCAGCCTTGGCTTCCGGGGCGGCCTTGGCCTCCGGGGCGGCCTTGGTCTCCGGCGCGGGCTTCGCCTCGGCGGCGGGCGGGGCCGGGGGCGGCTCGAACTCCTTGGGGTCCAGGGGCTCTGGGTCCAGGCGCTCCAGGGTCTCGACGACGACCTGGGTGCGGCCGTGGAACTGGATGACGTTGCCCTGGACGAGCACGAAGTCGCCCGGCTGGAAGACGGGCTCGAGCGCGTCGACCTGGTCGAAGATGCGCGCGTCCACCTCGCCACTCTTGTCGACGAGCGTGGCGGCGACGAACACCTTGCCACTGCGGGCGGTCACCTTCTCCTTCTTGGTGACGCGGAAGACGGTATGGACGCGGTCCTTCTCCCGCAGGTCGGCCGCATACACCTTGCGGACGGTCTCCACGGAACCTTCCGGGGCGGGGGGCGCGGACTCGGGCACGTTTTCGTTGGTCATTGCGGCGGCGGACACTAGCACTCCATCGGCCGCGCGGGTGGATGGCTTCAGCTGACTTCCAACGCCATTGCGTGGAGGTGCTCGGCCCCATGGGATCCGGCCAGGGTCGGGTGGTCTGGCGGCAGGCCAGGGCGGGCCAGCCGGGTGGCGATCCGGGCCTCGCCCTCGCAGGCGGTGGCCACCAGGTCGTCAAAGCCGTCCTGGGGGAGGGGTGGATGGTACCCGGTGACCATCAACCATCCACCGTGGCGCGTCCTGCGAAGCGCGTGACGCAGCAACTCCACGAATTCCTCGCCGGTCGCCACGGCCGGTGTGTCCAGCAGGACCAGGTCGAAGGTGTCTCGCACCGCACGGAGGACCTGGAGGGGTTTGCCCGTCTCCACCATCACCCGGCCCAGCAGGCCGTTGGCCTCCGCGTTCTCACGCGCCAGGTCCGCGGCGTCCGCGTCGGCGTCGAACGCGAGGATGTGCCGGGCCCCGTGCACCCCCGCGTGGACGAAGAGCCCTCCCACGTTGCAACTGGCGTCCAGCACGCGCGAGCCCTGGGCCATGCGCGCCACGAAGCGGCGGACCTCGCGCTGGTCATACGCGTAGCCCGTGCCCTGGCCGTATGTGAGGTCCACGGTGAAGCGGGCCCCCATCTCCAGCAGCCGGCACCAACGGGGTGGGGTGCCGTACAGGACATGGGGGCGCTGTGTGGGCAGGCCCAGCGCTTTGCGGCGAAGGGTGTCGTTGCGCAGCAGCACCGCGCCCGCGCCCGCCACCTCCACCAGCGCGCGCGTCAGTTCCTCATGGCGCGCGTCCATGGCACGGGTGAGCGTCTGCACCACGAAGTGCGTGTCGTAGCGGTCCACGATGAGGCCGGGCAGACCGTCCCCGTCATCGTTGACGACGCGGCAGAAGCGCGGGTCGTCCACCAGCCGGGCCCGCCGTTCGAAGGCGTGGCGGAGATGGCGTGGGATGAGTCCCTCCACCGCCTCGTCCGGCTGGCCGAGCCGCCGCACCGCGTAGGACGCCTCTAAATCCACGTCTCCCAGGCCCAGCACCGAGCCGTCCTCGTCCCGAAGCTGTACGGGCTCTCCGGGCTGCGGCGTGCCTTCCATGGAGACGATGTCTTCCCGGCGCAGCCATGGCGCGCCATGGCGGAGTCGGCGGGCGGCGTCGCGGGACAGATAGGTGCTGAGCACGATGGGTTCTCCTCTCACCGCGACCCGAGGGCACCGGCGCCCGGGGCGTGCTGCCAGGGGAGAACATGGGGTGCTGGCCTGCGGATGGCTGCCCGTCCCGGAGCGCCACGTCGGGGGGCAGCCGGGCGGGCGGGCCCGTGCGCCGTCGCCCCGTCGCTTCAGCCTCCGCTGGGCGTGCGCTTGAAGGCCTTGGTGGTGACCTGGAAGAGCAGGGAGCTGGCCACCAGTGCCAGGACGATGCCGATACCGCGCAGCCGCAATTCGTCGCGGAACACCAGGGACAGGGCCAGCGCGCTCAGCAGCACCACGGCCGCGACGCGAAGCACCTGGCCCCGCTGCAATGCCCCCGAGCGCGCGGGTTTCGCCCGGGCAAGAACGGGGATGCTCGCCGCCTTGCGCCAGGTGGTCGCGGTCTCCTCCCGGACTTCGTCCTCCGCGTCCACCAGCCCCTGGACGTAGGCCCGCTCCACATCCAGCAGGCTGGGGTAGACCAGCTCGCCCTCCGGCGTCCGCACGACGTATCCCATGAGCCCTCCTCCCGGCCGTCCGTCAGGACAGTTCGGTGGCAATCTGCTCAGCGACGCGCAGTCCATCAACGGCGGACGAAACGATGCCGCCCGCGTAGCCGCAGCCCTCGCCCGCCGGGTAGAGGCCCTTCATGGACACCGACTGCAGGTCCTCGCCGCGGGTGACGCGCACCGGTGAGGACGTGCGGCTCTCGATGCCGATGAGCTTGCCCTCCTCGCTGATGAAGCCGCGCATCTTCCGCTCGAAGGTGCGCAGGGCTTGCTTCAGTGACTCGGTGAGCCGCGCCGGGAAGAGTTGGTTGAGGTCCGTGTGCGCCAGGCCGGGACGGTAGCTGGTGCCGCCCGGGTCCTTCTTCACGCGCCCGGCCAGGTAGTCAGGAATCGTCTGGGCCGGCGCGTAGAAGCGGCCTCCGCCCAGCTCATACGCCTTGCTCTCCCAGTGACGCTGGAACTCCAGGCCCGCCAGCGGCCCGCGGAAGCCCTCGCGCTCGAAGTCCGCCACGGACACGGACACGACGATGCCCGAGTTGGCGTAGCGCGCGTTGCGCCGCGAGTTGCTCATGCCGTTGGTGCACTGGAGTCCGTCCTGCGTGGGCGTGGGCACCACGATGCCGCCGGGGCACATGCAGAACGAGAAGACGCCGCGCACCTCGCCGTCCACCTCCAGGTTCTCCGCCAGCTTGTAGTCCGCCGGGGGCAGGCGCGGATTCTTGGCCGCGTTGCCGTACTGGATGCTGTTGATGAGCGTCTGCGGGTGCTCGGCGCGGAAGCCCAGGGCGAAGGGCTTGGCCTCCACAATCACCCGGCCGTCGGCGGCGAAGCGCTCGTAAAGCTCGCGCGCGGAGTTGCCGGGAGCCAGGATGACACGGTTGCTCTCCAGCGTGCGTCCGTCGGACAGCTTCACGCCCGCGATGTGGCCGTCCTTGTAGAGCAGGTCGTCCACGCGCGTGCTGAAGTGGACCTCGCAGCCGCCAGCGATGAGCTCCTCACGCAGCTTCGCCACCGCACCGGGCAGCAGGTCCGAGCCGATGTGCGGCTTGCCCTCGATGAGGATGTGGTCCGGCGCGCCGTAACGGGCGAAGGCCTCGATGACCTTGCGCACCATGGGGTGGTTGATGCGCGTGGACAGCTTGCCGTCCGTGTACGCGCCCGCGCCGCCCTCGCCGAAGTTCATGTTGCTTTCGGGGTCCAGCGTCCCGTCGCGCATGAGCTTCGCCACGTCCTTGCGGCGCGACACCACCTCGCGGCCTCGCTCCAGCAGGATGCTGCGAACGCCGCGCTCCAGCAGGCCCAGCGCGGCGAAGAGCCCCGCGGGGCCCGTGCCGATGATGATGGGCCACTGCTCCGGCGCCTTCACCGGGCCCAGCGCTTCGGGAGGAGGGGGCGTCTCACCCACGTCCGGTGGCAGCTTCGCCGGCTTCTTGCCCCGGGCCAGCTCCACCTCCAGCGTGTAGATGTAGCGCGGGCTGCCCTTCTTCCGCGCGTCCAGCACGGAGCGCACCACCCGCACGGACGCGAGGTCGGAGCGGGTGACGCCCAACTTCTCCGCGGCGCGCTGACCGAGCAGCTCCTCTGGCTCGTCCAGCCACAGCCCGATGTTGTTCACCCGATACGCCATCGCATCCGCTCCTGGTGGGGCGCGTATCTCGCCGCCCTGTTGAAAGATTGCAAGCCCTTGAAATCCGGGTGCGAACCCGCTGATGCACCCCCCCACGCCAATCCCCCGTACCGCCGAGGACTGCGCAAGCGCGTTCGCACTGCCCTCCAGGGCCGTTCGGGGCCCTGGTCTACTTCAACCCTTGGGAAATGTTGAGGAATCCGTGAGGAAGAGAACGGCTGGCACGAGGGTTGAAACAGGGCTGTCTCGTGATTAGGCGGCGTCGCTCCTTCCCGGCCGCGTTCTTTATGGAGGCACTGACCTTGAGCACCGATCAAAAGGGCACCCGGATCCTGGCGCGCACGTTCTTCAACCAGTTGCGCGCGAGCGGCTACACCCCGCACCAGGTGATTGGCATCGCCACGGAGCTGCTCGAGCTGGTGACGGCGGACATCAAGGAAGGCGACAAGGCGACGGCCGTCCAGGCGGCGCAGGAGCAGGCCCCGGAGCGTCGCCCGCACGCCTGAGGTTCTCAGCGGGTTCTCCCCGCGGGCGCGTGGGCTCCGGACGGGTTTCCGGGGCGCCCGCCCGCGTGTGGAGGCAGCGAGGTGGTGAAAGGACCGGCCTTGGCCGGTCTTTTCGTTTCGGCTGATGAATGAGTCAGGCGCGGGGCGCCCTCTGCTCCCGCCTCCGCTGGTACGCAGCCGCGCCGGCGACAAAGAGCAGACCCGCGGTGAGGGCGCTGAAGACGCTACTGGCCGTCTGCGTGGCCTGGAGCGCCATCAGCACGCCGCCCGCGGTGAAGGCAGCCACATCCACCCACGCGGGACGGCGCTGCGGCAACACCAGCACCAGGATGCAGGCCGTCAGCGGCAGACCCAGCGCCACCTGGCGGATGATGGCGTCGGTGCTCGTGCGCACCGTGTCCCAGTTGTGCACCAGGATGGCGGCGAAGATGACCACCGTGCCCAGCGCGAGCACCAGCACGCCCGCGGCGGCCGCGTCCTTGGCCAGCCGGGCCTTCTCGTCGAACTGCTGGACGGCCAGGTCCACCAGGTGTTCCAGCGCGCTGTTGAGGATTTCGGCGAAGAAGATGAGCAGGACGCAGAAGATGAGCGTCACCTTCTCCGCGAGCCCCAGAGGGATACCGCTGCCCACCAGCCCCACCAGCACGGCGGCGATGAGGTGGACGCGCATGTTGCGCTGGTAGATGACGGTGTGGATGAGCCCCGCCCACGCGTGACCGAACGAGGCGAGCAGCCCCGAACCGTGACGGGGGGGGAAGGATGAGGGTGGCCGGGGAGGTGCGTTCATCGATGGCGAAAGCGCGGGGGAGGCTAACACCCGCGGGACGGATTGCCCCTTCGTCGTGAAGGGGTATGGTCCGACCCTGTGAATGCCCCTTCCTACCCTCTTCGTGTCCGTCTGGGTGGCGCACTGCTCGCGCTGTTGTTGACTTCCCCCCTGGCCCGCGCGGAATCCCACGCCGCGCACGACCATGCACTGGATGAAGGGGGGTGTGGCCTGGAGCCGCCGGGCGTGGAGTACGTGCCGATGCCCGGGCCCCGTCCGCATGAGACTCGCCGCCTGTCCGCCGCGGAGCCACCGGTCGTCCGGCGCGAGCTCCGGACGGGGGCTTCCGGGACGAAGTCGGGCGTGCCGCAGACGCGGCAGCGCACGGGCGCGCTCTCCGGCAAGGTGGTGTACCTGAGCCCGGGTCACGGTTTCACGCGCAGCGCGCCGCTGAACCGCTGGGCCACTCAGCGGCCGAACACCTGGGCCGTGGTGGAGGACCTCATCTCCGCCGAGGTCCTCAACCAGTACCTGCTGCCCATGCTGACGGGCGCCGGCGCCACCGTGGTGCCCCTGCGGGAGCCGGACCTCAACGGGCACATGTCCATCGTCGACGACGGGCAGGCCGGCTATTCGGAGGACGGCGACGTCTTCGAGTCCTCCGCTCAGCCCGGCTGGGGCACGCCGCCGACACCCATGGGCAACGCGGTGGAGCCCTTCTCGCTGGGCACGACGCGGGTGATGGCCTCCGCGCGCAGCGCCACCGCGAGCGCGACGTGGACGCCGGAGATTCCCGCGGAGGGCAGCTACCACGTCTACGTCTCCTACGCGGCCGACCCCACGCGCGCGCCGGACGCGCACTACGTGGTGAAGCACGCGGGCGGTGAGAGCCACTTCCGGGTCAACCAGCGCCGTCACGGCGGGACGTGGGTGCTGCTGGGGCGCTTCTATTTCAAGGCGGGGCAGCACCCGGATTCCGGCGCGGTGGTGGCGCTGAACGACACCGCGGAGGGCGGCACGCTGTCGCTGGACGCGGTGCGCTTCGGCGGTGGCAGCGGCGTCATCGGTGACGCGGCGATGGCGCCCCTGGCGCGGCCCCGCTACGAGGAGTCCGCGCGCTACCACGTGCAGTTCAGCGGCGCGCCCTTCACGGTGTACGCACCCACGGGGGCCAACGCGCTGACCAACGAGCGCAACGCGGACGTCACCGCCCGGCCTCGCTTCGCCGCGTGGCTGCACGAGGAGGGCGAGGACGCGGTGTACGTGGCGTGGCACACCAACGCGTCCACCACGGGCAACGTGTCGGGGACGGAGGCCTACGTGTACGGGCCCAACCCGGTGGACGGCACGCTCAACTTCACCGGCTTCCCGGGCAGTGACGTGCTGGCGCGGGCGCTGCTGGACGAGCTGGCGCAGGACATGCGCCGCGAGGTGGACCCGAGCTGGCGGGTGCGCAACCTGCGCTCGGCGAACCTGGGCGAGGTGAACCCCACGCACAACAATGAGATGCCGTCCGTGCTGCTGGAGGTCGCCTACCACGACAACGTGACGGATTCGAACCGGCTGAAGGAGCCCGTGTTCCGTCGGGTGGCCGCGCGCGCCATCCTTCAGGGCCTCATCAAGTACTACGCGGCCCGGGACAGCGTGCCTGTCGTCCTGCCGCCCGAGGCGCCCGAGGCGGTGGCCGCGCTCAACGGCAGCGGCGGCACGGTGGAGTTCCGCTGGGCGGCGCCGCCGGCCAACCCGGATGAGGAGGGCCGCGACGCGCCCACGGGTTACCGCGTCTACCAGAGCGCGGACGGGCTGGGCTGGGACGACGGCACGGATGCAGCGGGCACGTCCTTCCGCACCACGCTGGCGCCGGGCACCGTGCGTTACTTCCGCGTGGCCGCGCACAACGCGGGCGGCGAGGGCTTCCCGTCCGTCACTGTGGGCGTTCGGACGCCGGGCGGCGCGGAGTCCCCGGTGCTGGTGGTCAACGGCTTCGAGCGGCTGGATGCATCCCAGGCGTGCGCCGAGCCGCTGGACGCCTATGACCTCCATGCGCCTGTCCGCCTGCTGGTGGAGACGATGAACGATGGCACCTACGTGCGCCGCCACGGCGCCGCGCTGGCGCACGCGGGCACCGCCTTCGACAGCGCGACGCGCGCGGCGGTGGCGGCGAACCTGGTGACGGTGGGCGCGCCGTACCGGCTGGTGGACTGGTT
>NZ_SRLV01000026.1:0-102226 GCF_006518205.1 Myxococcus sp. CA005
CTGCCCGAAGTGCGCCGCCGCCTTCAGCACCTGCTGCTGCGCCGCATTGGCCACTGCCCACTTTGCCTGCGCCACATCGGCGCCCGCGCACCTCCTCGGGGGCCGTCACGCATGTGACCGGGTAGTACTAACCCCCCGGATGTTCCTCGTGTTTTCCGTCGCAGTCTCTGGAGAGAGCGCCGAGAACGAGTTCGCGCAGGGCTTCATTCGGGGAGCAGACCAACCTGCCCCATTTTCCCTAACACAGGGGCCACCCTGCAGGCGCTACCGAGCCCTGGTGGCGTCGATGGTGCCATCGGGCCGCAGCAACATGGAGCCCCGCCATCCCAGCGTGGGATTGACGTACTTCGTCGAAAACACGCCGAGTTCGGCCCCTTCATCGAAACGGTACGAGACCTCGACGTAGCCATCCCCGTCCGCCCGCCCCTCACACCGGACCTCGGCTTGAGGGGCGACATTTTCATAACGACATGTGCGTCCCGGGAACTTCACCTCCAGACTCCGCAGCTCTCGTTCCGACGCATTGACGACGAGGATGCTCGTCCTGCCCATCCACCACGTCGCTCCCAGGGCAATGATGATGCCGACGGCGCAGATCGAGAGAAGCAGGGTGGGCGTCGAGACTTTGCGCATGTCGAAACCTCAGGGGAAGCGGACTTCAAGCCCTCCTCCATTCAGCGCGCCCAGGCATGCGTCAATGCGAGGGAGCGAGGCGCGCGCGGCAGAGGCGACATCTTCCCTGCCACAGGGGGGCCATGACGAATGCGGGACTTCATCTTCGCCGAGCGTTGGGACCGACGTGCGGTGTCCCGCTGACCCTACTTCGCGAAGGCCCCTTCGGTCGCGCGCAGGGCCCGGAAGAGGGCGTCATGCGTCCCCTTGAGGCCCCTTGCCCCCTCGCGAACAGCCGGCGCGAGGAGCCAGAGCGGAGGTCCTCCTTCGAGCTCTCTCTCCAATCGGAGCCGAGGGTCTCCATGAGCGAGAAAGCTCGGAAATGCCGCGAGTCCGAGTCCGGCACAGCAGGCATCTCGAATCCCGAGCAGCGAGTCACACAGAACGGCTTCGGGTGCATCCTTCGGAACGAAGCGCCACCATTGCATCGAGGTCTTGGCGCGGAGGGCCGAGCTCGGAAGTATCCAGTTCGCCGTCCCGCTGGACCTTCGATAGACCCCGATCCGCAACCGTCCAAGCCGACGTCCACGTAGCGCGCCACCCGGTTCGTGCTTCGGACGAAGCGCGAGGTCGACGCGTCCCGGCACCAGAGCCATCTCCTGGTCGCTCACCAGTACTTCCACGGATTGCGTCGGTGAGATGGTGGACAGCGCCAGAAACAAGAGCGGAGCCAGGACGTCGCTCGTCGTAATCACCACTCGCTGCTGCCGTCCCCGCTGCTCCGCGGTCATCAGACCCGCCACCTCGGTTGCTTGGGTTCGCATCGATCCGGCGCGGAGCGCGATTTCCGCCGCCAGCGGGGTCGGCACAAGCCGCGAACCGCGCACGAACAGCACCGCCCCGTACCGCGCTTCGAGTCCCGCGATGCGGCGGGACACCGACGAGTGTCGCAGCAAGAGCTCGCGCCCGGCTGCCTCGACGCTTCCCGTTCGTACCAGTGCCTCGATGGTCTGGATCTCGTCCCATGAAATGTGCATGAACGCACACGATATGTGCAAAAACGCGGAGTCATCAATCGCGCCGACAACAACTATTCATCGTGGGTACCGTCATTCGACGACGGACCCAGGAGAACTACGATGAAGTCGGACGTCATGCGGCGCGGGGCAGACGAGGGATGGTGCTACGTGCTCGACGCCCCCTTCGGAATCAAGGCGTGACGCTGTCCAAGCGCGCCGTCCTGATCGGAGGCGGCGCCCTCGCGCTGTCCGGATGCTTTCGGCCTAGGAGACAATCGATGCCCCACCTCGTTCATCGCACCATCGAATCTCTTCCCACCACCACGCTGCAGTGGCTCTCGCTTCGAGATCACTTCGTCGCGACGGTGGGCCCAAGGGCAGGAGAAGGGCGACGCATGGGACCCGTTCTCGTGCTCGCTGACGCGACGTTCGCGCCGCACTCGCGCTTCCCAATCCACCCACATCGCGAGATGGATATTCTCAGCGTCGTAGTCGACGGGTCATTGTCGCACCACGGTGACCAGGCGCACGGCGTGACCCTCGGACCAAGGTCCGCTCAGTTGATCTCTGCACGCAGCGGAATCGTCCACGCCGAAGGCAACGACACCGACCAGCCGACGCGAATGCTGCAGATTTGGTTTCAGCCGAACACGTTCGGCGGGGCGCCCGCGTACTTCACTCGCGAGCTCGCGGGCCAAGGTCGCCAGTTGCTGGCGGGCGATCCCGAGATGCCGCTCCGAGCCGATGCGCGATTGTGGTGGGTGGATCTCGTTCCGGGTAGCGAGGAGACTCTTATCGTCGACCGGGCGCGCCAAGGCTATCTGCTCGCGATGACGTCACGACTGCGGATCGCGGCGGTTGGAAGTGAGCCCACCCTCGAACTCGCCATCGGGGAAGGCCTGGAGGTTGGCCCGGGCGCGGTAAGCGTCTCGTCAGACCGTGCAGGTGCCGCGCTCTGGCTGGACGTTGCGTGAACCGACCTGTGCCTACCCGATATTCGGTCGCTGCCTCCTGAGCGCAACCAGGACGCGTCCAGCCCGTCCTTCGTCCGCAGTCCCGAGGGCAACAGCTGTGCCGAGCACTTCATTCGCCCCTCAAGGAGCAACTGCTCTGGGTGCGCCCCTTCTCCACCGTGGAGGAACTGCGGCGGGCGCTGCTGGAGTGGGCACAGCGCTACAACGAGCACTGGCTGTTGGAGCGCCACCACTTCCTCTCGCCGAGTCAGGCCCGGCGGGAGCTGATGCAGTCGAAGCAGGCTGCTGATTACAACCAACCTGGTGTCTCAACAATCCGGCGCGGTACAATGGCTCGATGAGATTCCTTCGGCGGATGAGACTCGCGCAGGTGGCTGTGGCGGCGATTGGCATCTCAAGCTTCGGGTCGGCCGTGGCCGACCCCGAGGTGAAGACAGTGCCCGACGTTCTGGAGGTAGGGGCACTCACCTCGACCTTCGCGGAATTCCAACGAACGTGTGACGCCGCGGGACGGCGACTGTGGGGACAGTCGCTGTGTGCCCCTCTCCTCGTCGTCCATCCCGTCACGCGCGTCTTCGTCGCGAGCACCTGGCCGAGCGGTTCGGGAACAGGGCCCTGGGTGGGAGTGTTCCCCTCGGAACTCACCATCGCCAACACGGCGCTGACTTGGGCGGGAACCACCTGGGTCCAGCTCCAAGCTCCGTTGCCCGATGCCCCCGCGCGTCGCCGTGCCCTGCTTGCCCACGAGGCCTTTCATCGGCTCCGCACCACCTTGGGCCACCCAGGGCGGGAGAAGGACAATGCCCACCTCGATGGCATCGAGGGCCGCACGCTGCTGCAACTCGAGTGGCGTGCCCTCGCGGCCGCCCTGCGCGCAACGCCCCCCTCGGTCCGCACCCGCGCCGTCGAGGACGCACTGGTGTTCCGTCGCGAGCGCCGAGCGCTCTTCCCTGAAGCGGCGGTCGCGGAAGGGCTCCTCGAGGAGCACGAAGGCCTCGCCGAATACACGGGTGTGACGCTGGCGGTGGCCGACGCACGTGGCAGGCGGGCCCTGGCGCTGGAGAACCTCGACGATGCCGTCAAGCGAAGCTCCTTCGTGCGCTCCTTCGCATATGCATCAGGACCCGCCTATGGCCTCCTGCTGGACGAGGCGGGTCCCCGCGCCCAGGGGTGGCGTGCCCGAGCGCTCGCCGGGGCGGACCTGGGAACGCTGCTCCAGGACGCACTGCGGCTGGGCATGCCTGAGCCCTCACCCGAGCGCGAAGCGCGCTACGGAGGCGCCGCTCTGCGAGAGACCGAACGCGAGCGGGCCCGCCTCACCCAGGCCCGGGCCGAGGCGCTGCGCAAGAAGTTGGTGGAGGGCCCAGTGCTACACCTCCCCCTGGTGCGCATGCGTATCCAATTCAACCCTGGTGAGCTCATCCCGCTCGCCGAGCACGGCACGGTGTATCCCGGCGCCCGCATCGTCGATGCGTGGGGCTCGCTCACTGCGACCTCCGACGTGCTCCTCTCCTCGGACTGGAAGACGGCCACGGTGAACGCCCCCCCGTCGGGCCCCCGAGATGCACGCTGGGAAGGCGAGGGCTGGGTGTTGGAGCTGGCCCCCGGCTGGCGCGCCAACAAGGGGCCCCGACCAGGAGACCTGGTTCTCCAGGCTCCCGAGGCTCGCTCACCGGCGCCTCAACCCTAAAGCGAGGTTCGTGATTCTCGAACAGGATGGAGAGCAGGGGCACCTCCCGTTCGGCTCCGTGTGCGCGGAAGACGAGAGAGCGAGAAGTTCCCACCCAGCAGGCCACGCCCGAGAGCCCCCAAGACTCCGCAGAGCACCCGCCCCCGCGCCGCCGCGTAACGCTGCGCTGACGCGCCGGGTGGCGACACGCGGGGCTGCGCGGCCCCAGGGGCGTCAGCGTTCGGCGACCGCGAAGCGCGAGCCGGGGTTGAGCCGCTCGAGCTCTACGCCGCGGGCCTCGGCGGCATCGGCGTCCTCGAACGCGTCGTGCGGCCAGGCATTCTTGGTCGGCGCCATGCGGCTGCCCGGCGTGCCCGGGACGCCTACGTCGAGGTGTCGGAGAGAACTTCAGCGCGGCGCGGACCCGGGAGGCCGTGTCCACGTACGGCGCGCGGCCGTGCCCTGTCGAGATGGACACGGCGGGGGCGAAGCGGGAAGGCTCCCGGAGCGCGGGATGCCCGAAGGGGCACCGACCCACGTTGGAGCGAGGCCTTGCGCGTCCTTCCCTGTGTCGGGCCTCGATGCAAGCCCATCAACCTTGACGCTGCTCGTCCGGTCCGCCACCCTGCGTCGGCTTCAAATCCTCTCTTGGGTGGGCCTGGCAACGCGATTCGGCATGCTTCGAGGTGGAGGGCCTGGCTGAGAGAGGTCCCTCGTGACCTGGAGCGTTCATGACCACCGCTCGTATCCTGGGCCTTGGCTTTCTTTCCGCATTGCTGAGCCAAGGCTGTATGGAATCCCCCGCTGTCCATTCCCCCGACCTCACCGCGCCTCCAAAGACAGACATCTCCGCAGCCTCGCTGGACTCGGCCCCCGCCATCCTCACGACGGAGCTGACCCAAGCCACGGAAGGCGTGACGTACCGTCGTGCCCCCGGTGTCGCGGAGGCAATCCTCGCGGCGGGTGGCACCGCGCCGCTCCAGGTGAGCGCCACCGGACTCCCATCTGGTCTCACGATAGACGAGGACACCGGCATCCTCTCGGGGATTCCCGCGCCCGGCATGGCGGGAAGCCACGCGGTGGACGTCGTCGTCACGGACGCGAACGGGCAGACAGCCCAGGCAACGCTGTCGCTGGAGGTGGTGGCTCCGCGGGCGCTCGGGTCCAGTGGCACGGTGGGCGTGGAGCCGGAGGGCAGCCCCATCACGGACGCGCTGACCGTCTTCGTGATTGGAGAGGATGGGCGCGCACACGAGGGTGCGGGCGTACGGGTGCGAAAGAATGGCGTGGAGTACGTGCCCGCGCGTGAAGCGCTCACGGATGCAGAGGGGCGCGCCTATTTCACCGGCCTGGGGCTGGATGGCGTATCGGATACCGTGGACGTGACCGCCAACGGAGCGGGGCTCTCCAACGCCACGATGGCGCAGGTGAATGCCTCGCTGGTGACGCTGCTCGTCCCCGGCTACCCGGTGCCCCTGCCGCGCGGCAGCGCGAGCGCCACCTGGGATGCGCAGGCGGGAGGCTTCATCATGACAGGCGGACGGGGCTCGGGTGCAAACCAGCCCACGGGGTGTCTCAATGACACGGTGGCGCTCACCTCCGTCGCGACCGGGACCTGGGAGGAGTGGGCCGTCCCGGGACTCTCGGCGCCCGCGGCGCCTCCGGCGCGGGTCGGTGGCGCCTTCCAGTATCGCGGGAGCGGCATCAGCGTGCTCTTCGGTGGAGAGAGCTGCACGGGGTCGAAGCTGTCGGACACGTGGCAGTTCAACTCAGCCACTCGGACCTGGCAGCAGGTGGGGGCGCCGGGGCCCTCCGCGCGTTCGGGCGCGGCGGTGACGGCCTCCCCGGTCTCGGGCAGCATCTTGCTGTTCGGAGGTACCTCCGGGACGGGCTCGCAGGGAGGCCTGTTCGTCAACAACGAGCTTTGGAGCCATGCCCAGGGGTGGGCCAAGTTGTCTCCCACCGGGACGTTGCCGACCGCCCGCGCCTTCGCCGCCGCCGCGCTCGACACGAGCTCCGGGCTCATGTGGATCTGCGGCGGTGCGAGCGGCGCGCCCATCGGCGCCGACCTGGCGACGTGCTCCACGTACAACCGCTCGACCAATGCCTGGGCGAGCGCGCCCTCGCTGCCGGCGGTCCGTCGCGGTGGATTGATGGCTTATCGGCCCGGCGCGGGGATGTATCTCTTCGGAGGAACGTCCAACGGTGCCGCGCGCAACGATCTGCTCCGGTTCAGCGCGGGGGCGTGGACCACGGTCACCGCGCAGGGCGCAGCGGGGAGTCCTCCGAGCAGTGGTGGGGTGAAGCTCGAGACGGACCCCACGACAGGCGACCTCGTCCTCCTCACGGGGACCGGGGCGGTGTGGACCTTCGACGGAACGGCGTGGCAGCGGGCCACTTCGTCGTCTGCGGCGGAGACCGTCACGCTGTCGGGGACGATTTCGGGCGGAGTGACGAGCGGCTTCAGTGGCGCCACCATCTGGGTGGTCGCGCCCACCGGCTTCAGCGCGACCACGTTCTACGTCGGTCTGACGGGTGGGGTCGCCAGCTACAAGCTCACGGGGGTGCCGGCGGGCGTTCCGCTCTCCGTCTATGCCTACTACGAGTCGGGAGGCCTTTATTCTCACAAGGACGTGGGGGAGGTGGGGCCGCTGGTCGCGGACACGACGTTGGACATCGCGCTGGAACCAGGCCCCCTGGCGACCACGACGACGACAGGCACCCTCGTGCCTCCCGCGGATTGGCCCGCCTTCATCAATGCCCGCTATGCGCGAGGGGTTCGCCTCCAGTCAGGACTTCCCGCGCAGCCCAATGGCCCCCCAGAGAGCACGGGCGGCACGTCGAGGACGTTCTCCGCGACCTACATCCCTGCGTCCGCACCCGCCACTCAGGCCGTCTCGCTCGAGGCGACGGTCGTGGGGGCATCGCTCTGCGAGACGTTGACGACCTGGGTCTACAATCCTCCCGCGGGTGCTGTCGGCGCGGTGGCGCTACCGGATGGCATCCGGGGCGTGGCGCCGGGGCTGAGTGAATGCGGCACCGGGACGGTGCCGACGGTCGCGGAGGGGGCGTATCAGCTCACCGCGCCCGCGGGCACGGAGTTGATCTCCGTGCGTCGAGGCGCGCGAGGGATGTCGTGGGACTGGGTGCATCTCTCGCAGGCACAGGCGGGCGCGCAGGCCTTCGACTTCCCGCAGCCCAGCACGCTGGCTCCGAGCAGGCCCGCCCCCAGCGGTCAGGGCACGGCCTGGGAGGTGACCGCCAACGTCTTCGAGCCGGGCTCCGGCTTCCGCTACGAGCAGTTCGAGTCCGCGAATCTGCGGCCCACGAGCACCGCGCGCAGCCACCCGCGCGGCTTCGTGCGTCAGTAGCCGACGCGTCTATCATGCGGTTCATGGCCTACGAGGACTGGGGAACGAGACGCGGCGTCATCGCACAGCGTGGCAACGAGTGGGAACGTACCATCACCTCACGTTCGCTGTTCGCCAGCACGCCAGCGTGTTCGCGACTTCAATACCCGGCGCATCTGGGCCCTTAGCTGGTCAGGCGCAAGGCATTGCGTGAGACGCTCGTAGAGGAACGCGCGGGGCTTGTTACGCACGCCCCGCGCGGCTCCGGATTTCGCGCTGTGAACCGATGGGCTTCGACACGCACCGCACTTCCCCCAACTGAGTGCGCGATACTCAATCCCCACCACTCCGGCACGAGAGCTGATGCCTTGACCAAGCGTCCTTCCGCGACGACGAGGGTCGCGCGGTCAAGTGCGGCGCCGTAGGCAGCCACCTGACGAGGTAGCCGTGTCAGGGCGTCGCGCTCGCTCTTGCTCGCGTAGCCGTGAATCTCACCATCGATGACCACGACATTGACGCGGACGTCACCGAGCTCCAGCCCGAACTCGTCGAGCAGGCGCGTGTCGTCCTCGCCTGCATGCGCGGCGCCGAGTTGCTCCCACAGGGCGTTGCGAACGTCGATGTCATGCATGGCCCATCGCTATCGAACTCAGAGCCTGTAGCGCCCCGCCACCTGCTGCCAGCGCCCGGCTCCCACCAGGCCCCGTATCTCCTCCTCCAGCAGCATCTCGAGCGTCATGGGGTCTTTGCCATCACCCTCTTCACGGACGTTTCGTTCTTGGCGATCCCCGAGGTGCTGCTGCGTTGCCAGGAGATGTACTTCGAGCTCTGTCCGCGTGAGCGACTGCGCTTCTACGCCGACGAGAACATGCGCAAGCACCGCCCGGTCGGTCCGAAGACCTTCGGTATGCTCGAGTCGTCGCTACGGAATCCGCAAGACAAGGACGGAATCGTGGCGCTGGAGCTCAAGGACGGCGAGCACGCGCTGGATGCTCCCAAGCATTTGTTCAAGGTCTACGGGCGTGATCGAGATCGCCGAGGGGACCCCGATCAACTGGCGAATTCTCTGTGCATGACGTTTGCGCCGGAGGACGGCCTCGCACGCGTGCGCGACATGGCTGCGCTGGTGCGTCGAATCGCCGAGATTTTTCCTTACAGGTCGGGTTGCGCCGGTTTCGGCTACCAGGTTTCACGTTACTCGTCCGAAGTTGGTGAGTCCTTCGCGTGGCAAAAATCGATGCGCCATCCTCAGATGGACATCGTACGCTCACTACAGGATCGCCACGCGGTAGCGAACAACGCCGGGAAGACGGTGAACTGGCTCACCTTGGTGTGCGACGAGCTCCTCAGAGAGCTGGGCAGCCCGAAGAATGTCGAGCAGACCTTGGAGGCGCCCATCGAATGGACGCACCTCGGCGCCGGCGTGCTCTTCCAACTTGGCGCGTCGCCTGGGTTCATCGATCGCACCCGTGGCGAAACCGCGCCCGACTACCATCGGCTCCACAGGTTGTTGCGGCCGCTGATCGAGCGCGCGCGGGAACAATCTCCATGGTTCGCGACGGGCAGCAGCGATGACCAGGCCGAGCGGACGGACGATTGGTTCCGGCGCTTCGACCGCGCCTGATGGCTCCGGCGATGCGACACCAGTTCGTTACCTCAAGCGAATCAACGCCACCGAAGTGAAATCCACGCCGGTGAAACTGCGCCTGCGTCAGCGGGAATGACGCCCCCGCGTGGGCGCTCACGTCGCGAGGGAGCCGCGATCCACGGGCGCGCGGCGGGCCAGGAATCGCCGCCACACCTGACGCTCCCACAGCCACCTCCGAGCATCACCGCGACGCCGAGTACACTCCAATCCTTCTTCACCCAGCACCATGCCGCCCGCTCTAAAGGAGACATCAATGCGAGCTGTGCTTCTCACCGCGCTCCTCCTCCTGCACGGAGACGGGAAAGACGGACGTCTCCCTCCAGGGTGAGCTGAGCGGCGACACGTAGACGCTGGCCACCCTGGTGAGCAGGGAGGACACCACCCGGATGTGGTAGGTCGCAGCATGTGCGAGAGGTACGGCCCGCGACTGCCAAGACGTGGTGTCCCCCTGTGCCGACCCAAGATTCGGCCGTTGCGCCATGGGTGCGCAGTGGCCCCTGCGGCAGTGCATCAATGCCAGTGAGCGAGGCGCGCACGGGGCAGGTGCGCGTGCGGCTGTGATGCGGGGCTATCACCGAGGGGGGCCGGGCTTCCGACACCTCCCCCCCTTCTCGGCAGGCCTGAACTTTCAAGACCGCTGGGGATGACGGAGGAATCGCCATGCTGGACTCGGTACCCCTCCGGTAGTTCCCATCTTTGCCCCGGTCACCGCCAAGGCATGGAGCTGGCTGTTCCGCCCAAGCCCCTCTCGCGAAGTTCCGCTGGCCGTAGCTGATGCGCGAGGCGGGGCTGCCGGTCCCGAACCAGGCTGCGCCTCCTCAAGCCTCGGGCGCAGCATCAGTCCCCCATTGAACCGTGCGTCAGTGCAAGTGAGAGAGGCCCTCACGGCAGAGGCGACATCTTCCCTGACTCAGGGGGGACCGCGACGCCGACGCGGCGGACACTGCCGAGCCGACGAGCGTGACCGCACCGCTGCCGCCGCAGTTCCTGCCGCGCGCGCTCGCGACACCTTCGCTCCTGGCGCACATCCTCAGCGACAAGTTCTGCGACGGCCTGCCGTTCCATCGCCAGGAGTGTATGGCTTAGACTCGCCGCATGGGACTTTTGACCTTCAGCATCAACGTCACCTTGGACGGCTGCGTCGACCACCAGGAGGGAATCGCCGACAACGAGACACACGCCTTCTTCACCCGCCTCATGGACGAGGGCGGGGCGATGCTGTGGGGCCGCGTCACCTACGAGATGATGGAGAGCTACTGGCCAGCGGTCGCCCGCGGCGACGAGGAGGCGCCGCCGGCGATGCGTGAGTGGGCGGTCAAGCTGGAGGCCAAGCCGAAGTACGTGGTGTCGTCGACGCGAAAGGACTTCCCGTGGACCAACAGCCACCACATCGCCGGCGACCTGCGCACGGGCGTGCAGAAGCTCAAGGACGCGACCCCGGCCGGCGTGCTCCTCGGTAGCGGCAAGCTCGCGACCGAGTTGGACCGGCTGGATCTGATCGACGAGTACAAGTTCCTCGTCCACCCCAGGATCGCCGGCCACGGCCCGACCCTGTACCAGAGCGGGCTGCCCAGCACGCGACGGCTTGAGCTGCTCTCGGCGAAGCCGCTCCGCAGCGGCGCGGTCGCCATGCACTACCGGCGCGCGCACTGAGACGCCCGGCCCCGCCCGCCGGGAGCAGGGAGCCGAATCCTCCCTAGAGCGGGGCGGCCCCGTATACTCCCGGCCCACGCTTTCTGGCTCACCCAACGCATCAGAGTGATGGGGCCTGTTGAGCTCTTCGCCCTCGGGACTGTGCGCCCCAAATCACATCCGACATGCCCCCACTTCAACACCCTTGAGAAGCAAGCTGACGACGCCCGTCGCTCTGACATACGGCCACACAAGAAGTAAAGTTCGCGGCGAACTCAATCGAAAACCTTGCCTTACGGCATGCTCAGGCGTGCTGGCTCGTGCCTGCTGCCGCTAGAGCGACTCCTGCTCAGTCGACGTTCATTTCACCCAACTTCAATTTCTGGGCCCCGCGACTGTCACTGCACGCACCGCGGAGTCGCCAAACGCCCAGTCCGGGTTCTGCGGTTGCTCAACAACGTCCCGCGCAGTCTGACAAGGACGCATGGCTCTGTTCCGGCGGCCCCCTTCGTCCAAAGCCGTGACACGGCCTGTAGGACCTGACACCGTAGGAGAGCGATAATCGGCACGAGCCCACGACCGTTGCCAGCATCGCCTCGACTTGGCGCCATGGTTCCTTCCATTAGTGATTCGAGCCCCGGACGCGTGCGGCACGGGTTGGGGGCCATGGCCCTGCTTCTCGTGGTCCTCATCTGGGGGGTGTTCGTCGTAGTTCCTGTCTGGCTTCAGGCCGCGCAGGTATGCTTCCCGAACTTCGACCTGGGTATCTATTCCCAGGCAGTGGCGCGCTTGTCGTTGGCGGAGCCCAACCCGTGGATCAGTGCGCGGCAGGTCTTCATCTTCAACGACCACTTCGACCCCATCCTCTGGGTGGCCCATCCTCTGGCGCGGATAATCCCACCCATGTGGGCCGCGTTGGTCGTCGAGGCACTCTTCGTGCTGCTCACCGTGGCCCCCCTGCTTTGGCTCCACTTGAAGGGGTTGCTGAGCCGCAATGCCTTGGTTCTGCTCGCGGTACTCCTGCTGCTGAGTCCCAGCATGGTGGAGGCCATGAAGTTCCCCGTCCACCCGACGACGTGGTCCGTACTGCCCTGGGTGCTGACGGGATTGGCCTTCCATCTGCGCCGCCAAGGATTGCTCCTGGCGTCGCTGGTCCTCCTGTTTGCCTGCAAGGAGGAGTTCGCTTTCGGAGGCGTCATGCTGACCCTCGCGCTGTTCCTGCGTGGGGAGCGACGCCTCGCGACATTCGTGGGGGCGCTGTCGCTCGCCTGGCTCACATGGGTCTATGGGCTGCGCCCTTGGCTCCTGGGCCCCACCGTGGACTACACCTTCCGCCTCAGACAGGGGATGGAGGGAGGCTGGTTCCACTATCTCTCGCTCCGTCTGGCTCCGCCTCATGTGTCGCGCATCGGCACCCTGACGCTGCTGTTCGTCCCACTGGGGGTCTGGGCATGGCGTGAACGGCTGCGGCCCGACTGGACCTGGCTGCTGGTCCTGCTCCCGATGCTGGGCATCCGCTTCCTCGCCATGGCCTGGCGGTTTCACTATGGCGTATCGGTTGTCGCCGCGGCGCTCATGGGCTTCCTGCCTGTCCTCCGCACCCGGAGCCCGCCCTGGTGGGTCATCGCCTCCACCAGCGTGGTGCTCCTCGCCAGCAACGAGCCGAACCTGCGGAAGCTCACGAGCACGCTTGTCTCTCCCCAGACCTCCCCGCGTCATTGTCCCAGGACACCGGAGCGACTGGCGAGCCTCTCTCGGGGCGTGGACATGCTCACCCAGCACAGCGAGGGCTCGGCGCTGCTGAGCAGCAACCTTGTCACCTTGCTGGCGCACCGCAGCGAGATTTACGCCGTGGGCGGCCCACAGCCGGACGAGGGGCGCGTCCATGAGTGGGTGCTCGTCGAGAAGCCTCCGCATGGTGACGTCTGGCCCCTCACCTCCACGCGAGTGCGGGAACTCATCGACGTCTGGCGCACAGATGCAAGCACGCAAGTCATTATCGATGACGAGAACGTTTTCATGGCGCGAGGGCGCTTTACTGCGCACCGCTGACCCTACAACTTATTGAGCGCAGTTCTAAGCCAACTTCCGTGACGAGAAGCGCTGCAACCCGGACCACGGGCCGCTACTCCTCAAGTACGTGGAGGCATTCGCTCGAGAACAGGGGCTCAGTGATATTCACGGCCCCCCGCGTCCCGCGGACTGGCGTCCTGGCCACGCTCCAGAATCCTTCAAGGTGGCGCATGCGATTCAACCAGAGCGCAAGCCTCCTCCGGAGGGCCTCCTGCCTCTGCGTCGACGACTTCGATGCGGACAGACGAGCGAAGTCGCGACGTGGCCGCCCGACGCGTTCCGGTTGATGAAGCTGATGCGGAACCTACTGAGGCAGACTGCGACCGCTATCTGGAAGGAGCACCGCCGGCTCGACATCCAGAGGGACCGAGAAGACAAGTCGCTCGCCGCCATCGACGTCTTCGTTCAGCACCTCATCGACTCTCGTCTACCCATCGGGTGAATGTGTCCACACCTATGCCTGCCCTGACATAGGTCGTCAGGGCAATTGCCACGAACTGGGGCGTGTGCTCAGAGCCATGATGAGAAACATGGCGATCACCATGTCGTAGGTGAGCACTGACCCGAGGCGCATGACAGCGCCAGGTCTTGTCGCGCTTGGCCATCCACAAGGGTGCGGTCAATTTTCAACAAGGATAGATACTCGCCAGGATGGGGTTGTCGAGAGCTTCCTCATCATCTCCACCGGTGCATCGGTCCGCGGCATCCCACGAGGCGCGCCGGACGCCTGAGAGTCGGCCCCTTCGTGGCGTCGAGAGGCTGGGAGATATCTGCCCCCCGAGTCGAGAAGCACTGCCCAACTCGTTGCGTCACCCATCATCATCCACCTGAGCAACACCCCGTTGGAAAACGCAGGCGCGTGATTTTTGTCGCTTGCGACGGGATGTTCAAACTCCATATCGTTTCAGCTCCCCAAACCCAGGAGCGGTATGCCTATCACAATCAGCCTCACCGAGGCGCGCGCTATTGCCAAGGATGCCTATCTGTATGGATGGCCTCTCTCCGAAAATTACAACACGATCTATGCCTACTCCATTGATCCGGAGAACCCGAACTACAAGGCTCCCTTCAATCAGATCTTCAATGACTCCAAGGTGTTCACCCCGGCGGATACGGCCATCGTGACGCCGAACTCCGATACCCCCTACTCATTCATCACCGCGGATCTCAGAGCAGAGCCATTGGTGATCAGCGTGCCGGCCATGGTGCCGGACAACCGCTACTTCTCGTTCCAGTTGATCGACCTCTACACGTACAACTTCAGCTACATCGGCACCCGGGCTACCGGGAACGGTGGGGGCCACTTCCTGCTGGCGGGCCCCTCGTGGGAGAGCGGCGGGGACAGGTCCGATTTCGCTGGCATCTGCTACAGCGCGAGTCATTTCGCCCTGCTTATCGGACGCACGCAACTCTTCGAACCTGATGAAATCTCTGCAGTCCAGGACCTCCAGAGTCAGTACAAGGTCCAGACCCTGAGTGAGTTTCGCGGGGACTCGAAGCCGCCCCAAGCACTTCCCATCAGTTGGCCGCTCCCCATTACCGGAGATAAGAGCAAGACACCCGAGGTCTTCGGCGTCATCAATTTCATGCTCCAATTCTGCCCCACCAATCCCACCGAGGTGGGGTTGATGGAGCGTTTCGCTCGAATCGGAGTTGGCGCCGGCCTGCCGTTCGATGTGAAGTCCCTGAGCCCCGACATGCTTAAGGCTTTCGAAGAAGGCATTGCCGATGCATGGAAGGAGTTCGAGGACCTCAACAAGGAAGTCGCCACAGGCGAGGCGGACTCAAACGATTTTTTCGGTGCGCGGGAATCCAACAACAACAACTACCTGTACCGCTTCGCGGGAGCGAAGATCGGAATCTACGGAAACTCCAAGCAGGAAGCCATCTATCCGATGTACAGCGTGGATGATGCGGGTCAGATACCGGATGGCTCGACGTCTAAATACACGATCACCCTCGCCAAAGACGAAATGCCACCGGCCCAGGCGTTCTGGTCCATCACGATGTATGACGCCAAGACCCAATTGCTCATCAACAACCCCATCAAGCGGTATCTGGTGAACAGCGCGATGCTGGAGATGGGCGAGTTCAAGACTGGGGAAGACGGCTCCCTCACCTTCTACCTCCAGAAGGCTTGCCCCCGGAAGGAGGACGGGGAGAAGAAGAACTGGCTGCCAGCCCCTGCTGCCCCGTTCTACGCGGTCATGCGACTCTACGTCCCGGAGCCTCGCGCATACGAAGGCGCAGACAGGTGGATTCCCCCTCCGATGAAGCGCGCGGGCTCAGTGTCGGAGGAGAGCACCTGACCCGCGCTGGTACGCCGGAGTCGCTCGCGTTTCCCATCTCCAGGCGGGCCTGACTCACGCAGGATGCGGACCATCTGCTCCTCGGTAAACCTGCTTTTCCTCACGACCGACCTACCTCCTGGCCGCGAGGACTCTCTCACTCTTCAACGGGTCCGAGAATCGGGGGGCAGACCACCGCGTGGCCGCCCCCATCTTGTCAGCGCTGCGAACTCGAATCGCCGCTCCCGGACGGCTCATCAGCGCGATCCGCTTGGTCGAACCTCATGCGAACCATGGACCCGGTCCTTGACAAGAAGACGACAGTGGGTGTGTCACCCTCTCTCGGCACAGGTTCCCTGATCTGATTAAGACTCAAGGCAGCCAGGAGACGAATCTGCTGCCAGGCTGGTCGTATCTGTTCCGGAAACCCCGATGCTTCCTGCTCCGCAACTTCTCGCAGGAGGTGGCGGGTGAGCCACGTTCCTGTACCGCGTCGATGGACCTCCGCAACCGCAGCTTGGATTTCGCCCAGTGAATCAGGAGCTTCCAGTTGTGCGTTCAGCGCTCCGAGTGGTGCATGGCCGAGCCACGGAGCAGGTGGGGCACCTGAGGTCAGCGCCAGAGCAGCGGGAAGCGGGTGCGTCGCGCTGCCGCTGCCATCAAGGAGCCACCACCCCCCAGCATCTTCACGCACTTTGACCGGCCCACAATCCAGCTTGGGCGGGTAGGCGAGCCATTCTCGGCTGACGTACATCAGCGATTGAGCTTCTGAAGGCTCCTCGATCGGAGTGAGTTCGCCTGCTGTGCCGACGCTGAACCACTGCCCCGAGGTGTGCAATACGAAGTGCTGCCCGCCCGCATCCACGAATGTGCGCATGAGCCGGAAAAATGTCCACGAGACCTCCCCAATCTCAATGGCCTCGGCCGCCTCCTTGGCTTCCTCTTTCAGGCGACGGACGAACCGTCTGAAATGAAAGGCGCCAGCGCGCCCCCCTCGCCAGATAAGTTCAGCAAGGGGGCCGGCTATCAGGAACGCAGGGTTGCAGACGGCCCCTCGGGTGAAGAACTGAATCCGCTGGATGGATTCCGCCACCTGCTGGCTCTCGTGCTTCCCTGTCTTGCAGTAGGTGGCGAAGTGCTCACAGTTATTGAAGGAGAGACTGTAGCCCCCCTTCCTGAGCATTCCCAACGCAATGAGGCACGTGTGGTCCACTACATGCACAGGTGTGGTGTAATCGACGACCTCTGACTTCCCTTTACCGATGAAGTCCCGCAGGAGCGTACGTCGGATGCATCCCGTGCTCTTTCGGCCGCCTTCGAATCCGGTAAAATGGACTACCGAGCCATCTCCAAGATCAATGCCGTGGTGCCAAAAAGTGCTCCGCGCAACCTTGATATGGTCCGCCCTGGCCATGCAGCCTATTCCTCGCCTATTCGGCACGCATCAGCGTCCGTACAATTTGCGAAGCTGGTGAAACTTCTCGCGGGCAGTGCGCTTGTCAAATGAGGAAAACAACGTCTTGCTGTCCTCTGTCGTGTCAAACCACACGCGCGTGTACAGCCCGCTGCTGACTCCAAGGTAGCCATGTTCCCCGTTCATCTCAGCCGGACAGGCGTCCAGGACATAGAGATGCCGCTTGGATAGCGTTCGGTAGACTTGCTCCAAATCCTTGGAAATCCCCTGTATTGGATTGAAGTTCATGAGGGTCTCCTGGCTCGTGGAATGAGCTCTCCCTTGCAGTACACTTCGTCGGCGCAGCATCTTCCTCATCGAGCCCGCAGTTCGAAGCGGCTGAAGGGGAAACTGCGATGTCAACACTTGACACTTCGTTCCAGGGAAATGGGGAGCCATTGTGGCGATCCCTCGTGGAGCAACTCGCCTTGAGTTTCGGGGAGGAACTCGCGCGCCAAGTCGCGGAGCAGCTAGCCCAGGGGGCTCGCGTTATCTGGCGCAGCATGAAGCCTCCCTCAAGGCCGGAAAGCATCAGCCCGCTGGCCGTCCGCAACTACCTCCGGGGCAGCCCCTTCGGGCATTTGGGCCGTGAGCAGGTAGAGGCCTGGGCTGCGTCCGAACTGGCTGCGCTCGCTCCCCAATCCCGCACCCTTGTCTTCCAGGCCATTGCGAATAGTTGTCCGGAGCGGACGGCACAGGGAGTTCTCCGCTGCGTCGTCGCCTACTTCGCCCAGCAACGATGACCGATTGAGAGCGCCCTTGGAGACACCAGCCCCTCCGCTCCGGCGACTGCCCTCTCAGCCTTCGGCACCGTCTCTCGCGCGGTAGGCGTTCAGGGGGCGCGGCGAGCTGAAGAAGAGGCAGGCCAGCAGCCGGCGGGAGGCTTGTCGCTCGCTGACGTGGCGAGCCGGCGCCGGCGTGCACGTAGGCCCGGAAGCCTGCGGGCCGTGCAATCTGCACCCCAGTTGTACTCAAGCCGCGTCCGGCAAGGGGTACAGCGTCACGATGGGCGACGACGAGCGGCTCCAGAAGCGCCTTCGCTCACGTCTTCAGTCGCGCGCGGGCCGCGCACAACTCCGCGAGCGTGTCGCAGAGAAAAAGTGAACAGCCATGCCCCGGCAGCCTTCACTTCATGGCGGGAGGGATGCAGCGCTGCATGAGCGGAAGCGGCGCCCCGCAGCAGGGCCAACCGGCCTCACCTCGTCAGCAACAGCGCTAAGAACGGCGCGTCGTTCCCCGGTCTGAAAAGCGGCGCTCCAGTCCACGGGCTCGACGTGAACAATGGGCGCACTCGGGAGAGACACGCCCACGGCAGGAAGTCGCGAGCCACGGACTCCACCGCCTTGAGCTCTGTCCTAAGCGGCCCATCGCCTCGCGGTGGCGCTTCAGCTCATTACGGAAGGACTCCCCCTGTGTCAGGGAAGTTGTCGCCTCGGCGGATGTGCCGGGCCTGGAGCCAACGAATAGCTTCGGCGAGAGGTGTCTGCGCCACGCCGTCATGTACAGGAAGACGTCCTTTGACACGCAAGGCCCCGAGGGCAGTCGCTTCGTGGAGCGAATCCTCACGGCCGTCACCACCCTCAAGCTGCAACGGCGCGGTGCCCTGAACTTCCTGACGGACACCATGCATGCTCATCGGCGTCGTCATCCTACGCCCTCGCTGCTGCCGACTCCCGAGGCGATTCAGCTTGAGAACGCTGCATGCGCCGGTGACCAGTTACCTCTGACTCAGTGGCTGCCGCCCACCGCCAGTAGCGCGCCGTCGGGGGAACCGCCCTGGAAGCGCGGCGCAGGACGGCTCCCGTTCGTCCCATGCTCGGGACTGACGCGTTGCACACATGCGATGGAGTCCGAGGGGAGAGGGCAATTGTTGGGGGGGCGGCCTCGGGATAGAAATCTCCGACGCAGAAGGAGGAGTGAATGTCGAGTCGAACCGTCTCCCGGAGGACGTTGCTCCAAGGTGCGTTGGTGGCAGTCGCATTCAATCCCATGAGCCGGAGCTGGGCCTCCACGCTGGAGGCTGGCGCGGTCCCCCTGCCGCCACTCGATGGCGAGTTGCTGATGGACACAGCGTCGCGGACCGCGGCCACAGAGGACTTCGGTCACATCCTCCACCGCACGCCGTGGGCGGTGCTCGTTCCCGGCTCGGTGAAGGACATCGTGGCCATGGTCCGCTTCGCGCGGCGCCAGGGCGTGAAGATCGCCGCCGCTCGGGGCCTCGGTGAGAGCCACAGCACCTTCGGCCAGTCCCAGGTGGCGGCGGGCATCGTCATCGACATGTCCACGCTGTCGACCGTCCACGAGATTGGCGAGAACAGCGCCTGGGTGGATGCGGGCGTCCGGTGGCACGAGCTGCTCCAGGCCTCGCTTCCCCACGGCAAGAGCCCGCCGGTGCTGACCGACTACATCGAGCTGAGCGTCGGTGGGACGCAGTCTGCGGGGGGCATCGGCGGGCAGGCGTTTCGCTGGGGCCTCCAGGTGGACAACGTCCTGGAAATGGACGTCGTCACGGGTCGGGGTGAGCTCGTGCGGTGCTCGCGCTGGCGTGAGCGGCCCCTGTTCGACGCCGTGCGCTCGGGCCTGGGCCAGTTCGGCATCATCGTACGAGCGAGAGTGCGGCTCGTCGAAGTGCCGCCCCGCGCTCGGACGTACACCGCGCTGTACAACGACCTCCACCGCTTCATGGAGGACCAGCGGCGGCTCATCGAGGACGGTCGCTTCGACTACGTCGAGGGCTCCGCCGTCGCCTCCAACGGGGGTCGGGCGTATCAGCTCGAGGTGGTGAAGTACTTCACGCCGGGCTCGGAGCCGAACGATGCGAGACTGCTCGCGGGCCTGGGCTTCCAGCCGGGAACGCTCCAGGTGAGCGACGGCAGCTACTTCGACTTCGCCAACCGGCTCGCGCCGTTGGTCGAACTGCTCAAGCAACTCGGCGTCTGGGGCTTCCCCCATCCGTGGCTGGACATGTTCGTCCCCGCCCGGTCCGCCGAGTCCTTCGTCCAGGAGGTCCTCTCGCAGACCACCGAGGCCGACATGGGGCAGGGGCCCATCCTCCTCTACCCCTTCCGCTCCTCGGAGCTGACCACGCCCTTCCTACGCACCCCCAACGACAGACACGTCTTCCTCTTCTCGCTGCTGCGCACCGCCATTCCACCGACGCCGGAGAACGTCGCATCCCTCCTGCGGAAGAACCGCGCCATCTTCGACCGGCTCACGGCCATCGGCGGGAAGATGTATCCCGTGGATGCCTTGCCCTTGAGCCCCGCCGACTGGCGCCGCCACTTCCACCCCGGCTGGGAGCGGTTCGAGCACGCGAAGCGGCGCTACGACCCGGACCACATCCTCACGCCGGGACAAGGTATCTTCTGATCAACGCCTCCCAAAGGGGCCTCCTCGTGCTCGGGGTCGCATCCCCTGGGAGCGGCTCCGAGGGGAGAGGCTGTGCGCTCAGGGCACGTACACCTCCGCCGTGGCAAGTGGGTGGGTTCATCTGGGCTTGCCCCGATTTCGCGGGGCAGGCTCAGACTCGTTACATTTGCTGCGAGCCCCTGACTGGCGCACCTTCCCAAGAGTCTTGGTAACCTGGGCGGCCATCTGTTCGTCCTGGGCCGGCGCGACGATGCGCTGGAGCCCACTCACGAGGCAGTTCGGCTTCAAAACGAGTGAGTCGCCGCGCATCCCGCGCATCATCGCTGTCACTCACCGTGGCCTCCCTTCCCGAGCAGGACCGAAGGGGCGCACACCGCTCATGAGCGATTCAACAAGAGGGGCGATGGCGCATGTGCCACCGCCCCTCTTCACTGCTTCAAGGCAACGTCAGGACGGCGTCAGTCCTCGCGCCGCCTCCACGCGAGGAGCGAGAGCAACGCCATCGCCAGCGGGAGCGCGGCAGTCGTCCCGGTGGACGAGCAACCGCTGGACTCCTTCGGCGCCGGGGGCGCCGGGCTCACCGTCACCGTGACCCGGTCCTCGGCGGACAGGCCACTCTCCGAGGAGACCTTCACCACGAAGACGAACTCCGTTGCGGCTGAGACCTCAGGCGCGGTGAACTGGACACGCGCCTGCGTCGCGTTCTGGAGCGTCACGGTGGGGCCCTCGCTCTGGCTCCACGCGTAGGTCAGCGTCCCCTGCTCCGGGTCCGTCGCCGTGGCCGTCAGCGTGACGGACTTCGCCGAGAAGGTGGCCACATCGTCCCCCGCGCTCACGGTGGGCGCGAGCGGCACGTGGCGCACCGTCACACTCACCGTCGCGGCCTCGCCACTCAACTGCCCGTCACTCACCACGAGCTGGAAGACGAGCTCCGCGCTCCCCTTGGCGACCGCGGGCGCGGTGAAGCTCGGGGTCAGCGTATCAGCGCCCGTCAGCGTGACGGGCAGGCCGGAGACCTGCGTCCACTGCTGGCTGACCACCGCGTCGCCGTCCGGGTCCTCCGCGCTTCCCTGGAGCGTCACCGTGCTCCCCTCGTCCACCGTCTGCGCGGTGCCCGCGGACACCGCCGGCGCCTTGTTCACCTGGCGCACGAGCACCTGGACCGTGTCCCTGTCCCGCAGACCGCCGTCCAGCACCGTCAGGCGGAAGGTCAGCATGGTATCGGCCAGCACCTCCGGCGCGGTGAAGCTGGGCGTGGCCGTGTCCGCGCCACTCATCGCGGCGAAGGGACCCGCCACCTGCTCCCAGCGGTACGTGAGCGCACCACCCGCCAGGCTGCTGCCGCTGCCCTGCAGTTGCACCACGGACAGCTCATCGACCGCCAGGTCCTCGCCCGCCTGCGCATCCACATGGCCCGTCGTGCAGACCCCCTGCTCGTCCACCAGCGCCGTGAAGGGCGTGTTCGCCAACCCCGTGAAGGCGATGTCATCGATGAACCAGCCAAAGCCCCCGGCCGCCTCATCCGTGCCAATGCGGAAGCGGATGCGAACCACCTTGTCCGCGAAGGCGGTGCCCAGGTTCACGCTCGACGTCACCATCTGCTTCTGCGTGAACGCGAAGCTCGCACCGCCGAAGGCTCGGCGCCCGGTGAGCGGATTGACGTTCCCTTCGTAGTTCGTGAGCGTGACGTTGTACCCGTTGGAGGTGATGCGGTTTCCGATATCGGTCCACGTCTGGCCGTCATCCTCCGACAGCTCGATGACGCCGCCGTCGAAGTACTCTCCCCTTGACGCCTCGAAGGCGTAGCGGTGGCGGAAGGTGAACGACAAGCCCGCCTTGCCCACATGGAGCGGCGGCGAGACGAGCGCGAAGTCCGCGGCGCGCCCCACGTCCTCTCCATGGAAGAAGCGCTGAGTCCCGGCCTCCTCGTTCACGGTGAAGGAGACGCCGCCCATCGCGGACGTCATCGTCCAGGGCAGCAGCCGCGCATCCACACTCTCGGTCGTCGAGGCCGCAGGGAGCTCGTCCTGCTCCACCTTGACGCTCAGCGTCGCCTTCTTGTCACCGGCAGCCACCCCGTTGGCATCGCGGTAGGAGATGTTGAAGTCGACCACCGAGCGAGGCGCCGCGCCCGAGAGCCGCACCGGCACCTCCACCGTGGCCGTTTCGTACAGCCCCATGGCGGGGAAGCTCGCCGCCCCACCATTGGCCAGTTGCACGGCCTGGCTGTTCGACGAGACGGTGATGCTCGTCGCCTGCAACGGGGCGGTGCCCGTGGAGCGCAGCGTGACGCGCAGCACGCCGCTCTCGCCGTTGTCCAGATACCCGTCCGCGTCGCAGGTGTTCTCGCTACCGTCCTCGGTGAGCTCCGCCGAGACGAACACCACGTCCGCGCCCGTGCGGAAGCTCTCCACCACGCCCGCATGGCTCGTGGAGACCCGGTCCGGCGCCACCGCGCCGATTCCCGCGCCACGCCGAGCGAACGCCTCCGCGAAGATTTGGTAGTCCGCCGGGTCTCCCGCATAGGCCGCCGCGAGCAGCGCGTCGCGAGCCTCCAGGAACGTCGGCGAGGCCGGGGTCAGCGTGTACGCGGTGACGAGGTAGCTCATCATCCGCCGCTGGACTTCGTTGAACGAGAGCCGCGAGGAGTCACGCAGCAGCCCGACGTAGCACTCCCACAGCATGGTCGCCCAGACTTCGCCGGCATTGTGGTACTCGGCGTTGCTGCTCCCATCCGCTCCGAAGGCATAGGGCACGCCGCTGGGAAGACGGACTCCGTTGGAGATGTGCTTGAAGGTCAGCGGGTTCTTGCGGAAGTCCACCGAGTAGGGCACGCGGCGAATCCCGAAGTAGGCGGCGTCCGCGCTCATGTTCCGCGTCGCGAAGTCGCCCACCGGGAAGACGCCCGTCCAGTTCGGATTCGAGGCGACCTGCGCATCCTCCTCGCGCACCGAGAGCAGCAGGGCATGGAAGTCCGCCCACCCCTCTCCCATGCTGCGCGCCTGGTTGGTGCCCAGGCCCGCTCCGTCATGGACGAGCCGGTTGCTGATGTAGTGCCCCCACTCGTGCGCCACGATGCTCGTGTCGATGGTGCCGTCCAGGTCACCCTCGGGGCGATGAATCATCGAGAGCTGCACCCCCTCCGTGAGCGTCCCCCGGATGCGGTCCGCGTCCCCCTTCGGAATCATCACCGCGCCAATGCGCGACGGCGAGAGCCCGTTCTCGATGCCCATCCCCTCGGGCATGGCCATGCCATCGATATTGGCGATGACGACCCCGATGGCCCCAGCCGCCTGGGCCGTGAGTGCCTTCCGATGGAAGCTGCAGGTGCCTCGGTCGAAGAGGGCGATGTTCCCCTCCACCTCCGCGGCGTTGGTGAGCGCCGTACAGCCATCCGTGGTGGAAGGCCCGTCGGCGTTCTCCGCATCCAGCCCTTCGACCACGCGGCCGGACACCGAGAACACGCGGGGGGCGAACTGCGAGGAGACGAACGTATACGGTCCCGCGATGCTCGCGGGGGCCGTCACTTCGACGGAACTCTGTGCGGTGCCTCCGGGAAAGATGAACATCTGCATCCGCGGGCGGGCACCATCGGCCGGGGTGGACATGTTGGCGTTGTTCACGCCACCGAAGTCCTGCGCCTCCGCCCGGATGCTGTCACCCCCAAGCCCTCCGCGCCCGTAGTTGTCATGCTGGGCGTTGCCCGCCGCTTCGTTGAAGCCCGCGTCGTAGTACGCGTCGTGCAGCCAGTTGTTCACATAGAACAACTGCGTGACGGAGGACTGGATCTGCTGGGGTGTCTCGTACGGCAGCAGGTTGAAGCTGTGCGGATAGTCGAACGTCGCGGGCCCCGAGAGGGCCGCGCGCATGTCCCCTTCGCTGAACCCGTCCGGCGCGGCCAGGTCCGCGTACGCGTCCACGTTGTTGCCCACCGACTCCCTGGCGTCCACGGGCAGCCACGGGTCATTGCGGCTGAAGGGCGCATTGTCGAGCGTCACCAGGTTGCGCTCGACGAAGAGCGGCACTTCGCCATCCGGCGTCCCCGTCGGGTGCGGGATGTGCGAGTTGCCCGACGGTCCGGCGAACGGAGTGAACGGAGACGTGGCATCCGCCCAGACGCGGTAGCTGTGCGCCGCGTCCTCCGTGAGGTTCTTGCGGAACAGCACCCGGCCGTCCTCCGCGGCGATGACGTACGAGTAGTAGTCCGAGGCCGAGGAGCCCGCGGCGCCCGTGTTCAGCTCCACGTAGTAGGCGGGGAGCAGTCCCTCGGGAAGCTGGAAGAGTACCGGCTTGCTTCGAGCGGGGATGCGCAACCCGACCGGGAGCGGCCGGGCATAGGGGACCAGCTCATGATGCGAGTAGCGGCCCGAGGCCCCGCCCGTGAGCCGCAACAGGCCGGCATCGAGCGACTGCCCCGTCAGGTCCGCGAACGCCGCGGCCACGGCCTGGGGAGCCCCCATCCGGAAGGCGCGCGCGGGGCTCTTGTTGCCCTGCCCCACGTCCGGCGAGAGGTGACCTGAGGCGGCCACCAGCACGTTCTCCTTGTCGAGGAGCAGGTTGACGGTGCCACGGAACACCTCGACTCCCCCCACCTCCTGCCGCAGCGTCACCACCGAGGAGCCCAGCGGGCTCCGGCGAACGCTGGCGACCGAAGTCCCCACCTGCGAGAGCGACCGGCCGCCATGGAACGGAGCCAGCGCATCGAGCTGGAGCCGGGCCGCGGTCGCCGGAGACATCCGCGCGTAGTCGCTGGCCGCGCGAAGCGACGGGGGAAACGCCATACCTTGCGCGGGCCGCGAGGCCCAGACGAAGGTCGGCACGCCGAGCCGGTGCTCGCGGTGCAGCACCTGTCCGCCCAGACTCCCACTGTCCTCCAGGAGCGAGCGTGCTCCGGGAGCGGGCGAGCGCTCCAGCAGTGCATCGTAGTTGGGAAGGGAATCGGCACCCGCCTGCGTGCCCGCGAACGCCAGCGCGACACCGGCGAGGTTCTTGAAGAGCGATTTCACGAGATGGACCTCGGAAGATGGATGGGGGGGCTCGGCACGCGCGCTAGCGAGCCCAGAAGATGCGCCGCACGAAGTAGGCCGGAGGGTTCTTCATGGAGACGGCTTCCGAGCCGTCGATGTTGGACACCATGATGGTGTTGACCCCCGTCACCGGGTCCCGCTCGGTGTAGGCGACCTTCGTGCCATCGGGAGAGAGCGTGAAGAGGGACTGGAGCAACTCGCCCCTGCTGCCGCGCATGACGGGCCGAACGATTTCGCGGCCCGTGCCGTCAGGCCGGATGCGCTCCAGCCACGTGTCCGTCCACACGTCCTCGTTCCAGTAGTGGTACAGCAGGTCGCCGTTGGGCAGCTCCATCGGGAACCGCACAATGGAGGCCATCTCCTGTCCCTGGACGGAGAAGTTGATGATGGAGCGCGCGCTCCCATCCTCCAGCGAGAAGGCCCAGAGCTGGGCGCCCTTCGTCGCGTACTGCACCGTGTAGAGCGTCTTGCTGTCGCGCGAGAAGGAGGAGAAGACCAGCGGCGAGATGGGAACGGGTGGCGGCATGTCGTTGATGCCACTGATGAGGACGCGCCGCTCGTCCGTCCCGTCAGCGCGGATGATGAAGGTGAACTCGAGGCCATCACGTCCCGGGTACGGGTCGCGAGAGCACGACCTCATGAACGAAATCCACTGCCCATCCGGCGAGTACTCCGGCATGCGCTCTCCGCACAGCGACGAGCTCGCCTGGGTGAGGCGCCGCACCCGGCTTCCGTCCGCGTCCGCGATGTAGAGGAGCCCCTGGAAGTAGATGCCCCCGAACTTGTCTCGCCCGTCCACCCAGACCACCGACTTGCGGTCCGGCGAACGAATCACCTCCGAGTGGACGTCTCGCGGAGAGAAGAACGGCGTGGGCGCCTGGGTGATTTGACGGAACTGGGAGCCATCCGGGCGCACGGCGAACGCCTGCGGGAAGGACTCCTCCTCCGTCTGGGCCTCCGCCGAGGGAGAAGCAGTGAAGAGCAGCAGCTCGGAGTCATCCGTCGCGCGCATCGTCCCCACGGTGGCGCTCAGCTCCGTGGCGTCGCCGATTCGAACCAGCTCGCCCCCGGCGCCGACCTCGAACAGCTCGAGGTGGAACGAGTAGTCGCCCTTGATGGCGAACCGCGTGCGGAAGGAGTACGTGTGGCCCTCCGCGCCCTGAAGCCCGGTCGAGACCACCTCGAAGCCCGCATCCTGCCCCACGTAGGCCGCGCCACTCGCGTCGGTCTCCGAGCCGCCTGTCCACGTCTCCGGCCGGTCGGCCACCTCACCCGCGGCGCCCGAGAAGTAGCGCACCGGCTGGCCCACCACGGGGCTATCGGTGGGGGGCAGGTGGAGATCGGCCGGCGGGTTGTGACGAATCACCGACACGCGCCACCGCAGCCTCGTGGAGGGCGGCAGGGCCTTGGTGATCCGCGCCGTGAAGGAGACCACCCCATCCTCCATCGTCTGGAACGTCGGGACGACGCTGGTGATGCTCAGCTTCGACACGCTCACCTGGCCGGTACCGCGAAGTCCGTTGAAGGTCGCGGTGATGGTGGCGGAGCCCTGCCCCACCGGCGTCACCTGCCCACGCGTGGATGCGGTCATCGAGACCACGGCCACGTCCGTCATGTCGCTCGTCCAGGCGGCGCTCGCGGTGACATCCTGGGTACGGCCGTTGGACAGCGTGGCCTCGGCGTGGAGCTGGCTCGGGTGGCCTTCAATCAGCATGCTCGCCGCCGGCGTGACGGCGAGCGCGGCGGCCTCGGAGACCGTCACCTCGGTGCCGCCGCTCACGCTCGCGAAGGTCGCGGTGACTCGGCCCCCCCCCAGCGCGGCGCCGCTCGCGACGCGCTTGTTCAGCGACACGATGCTCGCATCACTGGAGCTCCAGGTGGCCTCATTGGAGACGTCCACCGTCGTGCCATCCGAGCGCGTCGCCATGGCGGTCAGCATCATCGTGCTGCCCCGAGCCATCGAGGCGTCACCCGGAGTCACCGCCACCGACGTCACGACGGCCGCGGTGACGGTCGCCTTGACGGTGGCCTCCAGCGTGCCGAACCGGGCCTTGAGGGTGGCCTCGCCGGGTGAACCGGCGCGAACCAGGCCGCTCTCGGAGACCGCGGCAATCGCCTCGTTCGAGGAGGACCAGGTGATATCGCTGGTGAGCCCGTGTGAAGTGCCATCCGAGAACGCAGCCGTGGCGGCGAGCTGCTGCGTGAGGCCCGCGGCGAGCGACAAGTCCTTCGGCTCGATGGAGAGAGCGACAGCCGTGGCATCCGTCACGTCGAGCCGCGCCTGCGCGGAGACGTCGGAGTAGGTCGCGCTCAGCGTCGTCTGCCCCTTGGCCAGCGCGCGCACCTGGGGCGCGGCGCCCGCCTCGGATGACACCGTACCGATGGCGGCATCCGTCGAGGACCACGAGGCCTCACGCGTGACGTCCCGCGTGCTGCCATCGGAGAAGGTGGCGGTCGCGGTGACGTCCGCGCCGATGCCCACGGCGAGCGAGAAGCTCTCAGGCGAAATCCGCAGGGACTTCACGGTGGGGGAGGACTTCTCGCTACTGCAGCCGGCAAGGACTGCCGCCGCGACCAGCCCCAGCAACGCGGGATGAAGCAGACGACAACGGGAACGCACTGACATGGATGGACCTCTCTGCAGCAAACCGCCGCGCGTGCGACGAACAGCAACCATGGAGTTGGAAACGAAACGGTACGGATTCGGGTGGCGCGCACCATCGGGGGCGCCCCTGGAAGTCCCTCAGGAATCCCCTAGGGACGCTGATGCCGCGCGCTTCACGACTCAGGGCAGCGGGCTGGCGCTCACGCCCCGGAAGCTGGTGTTGGCCAGCGCCGTGGCCACGACACGCACGGACGGCGTGGACGAGCTTCCATCATCCAGGAAGGACACCAGGAGATTGCCCGCGCCACCACCACTCGACTGGTACGTGGTGACGTAGACGCGAACTCCTCGGGGAGTCCGCACCGCCGAGACGCCATGGGTGGCGATACGCACGGTGGTGGTCCCCGCGACGGCGAAGGTGGGCACGAAGCTGGACACCTTGCTCCAGCTCACCCCGTCGAAGGTCCACTTCTCCAGGCGCAACGTGTCCGGAGTCCCGCCCTGGCTCGCATTCTGGTTGAGGTTGATGGACACGTAAGCGGTGTCCACACCGGCCACCTCGGGACGCTCATCGAGCAGCGCGAAGCCGGACGAGTTGAACGTCGTCGAAAACGAGGGGAGCTGGTTCGGCGCGACCGCCGCGGTGGGCTGCTCGGTGGGGAACGTCAGGACGCCCTGGTTGTAGCCCTGGGGATTCGGGCTCGGAGGGATTCCGAGCGAGAAGTAGACGCGGCCGTCGAACAGGCTCACGAAGCGGGTGTCCGTCACGCCCGTGGAGATGGCTGTCGACACCGTGGTGTTCTCGGCAGGCAGCGCATGGCGGATGCCGCCGCCTCGCCCCGACAGCCAGTAGCCGGTGCCGTCCACCGTCGACGCCGCGCGCACCTGGTCTCGGTCATAGGCATCGCTCAGACGCACAGGGAGGGTGAAGGTCCCCGCGAGGTCCAGTTGCCCGATGACCCGAGGTGTCTCCGATGCGGCCGTGCCCGAGACGTTCGCCAGGCCCACGTCCGCATCGAAGCCCGTGAAGGTGAGCAGGCGACCATTGCCCGAGCGCGAGAGGTAACCCTGGTGGACATCACTGCCGGCCACCGTGAGGCGGGCCGCCCCCGCCGCGCTCGAGGCGGGAATGGCGAAGGTGCGCACGGGAGCACCACCCATGGGGCGGTACTCATCGATGAAGATCTCCGTGGCATTCGTGTTGAGGGCCGCGGCGCCCGCGCCCACCCGGACCACCATCGCGTTCGCCTCACAGGCCACCATGACGGTGACGTGGGCCTCGCCCATGGTGCCCGTTCCGCCCGAGACGACCTCGCAGGTCTGTCCCGTCGGGTGACGGCTCACCTCGACCGCGTACGCCTCGCCAGGACGCAGCGGCAGCGGGAACGAAGACTCCCCGTCGGTGGCGACCGTGAGGGTGTCCGCGCCGGACTTCAGCCCCAGCGTGCCGGTCAGCCCCGAAACACTGACGCGCAGCCGGTAGACGTTCTCACACGTGACGACGATGTTCGTGACGGGCGCACCGCTCACGGTCCCCCCGCCGGAGCTCACGGCGCAGCGTTGGTTCTCCGGCTGAGTCTTCACCGTCACCGAGTAGCTGCCCTGCTCCGCGACCTGCTGGGCGAAGGTGAAGGCACCATTGGCCGAAACCAGGAGCACCTCGTCGCCGTTGTTCTGGAGCTCGAGCATGGCGCCCTCGGCCAGGCCGCTCACGCTGCCACCCACGGGATACGACGCCGTGCCGCAGAGCACCTCGATGTGGGTGACGTCACCCTCGCCCATCGTGCCCGTACCGTTCGACACGGTGCACACCAGCGGCGCGGTCGCCTGGGCCGTGACGGAATAGGTCGCGCCGAAGGCCACCGGCGTCGGGAAGGCGAAGGCGCCATCGGCGGAGACCGTGAGGTCATCCCCTCCGTTGTTCCTCAGCACCGCCGACTGCCCATCCCCCAGCCCCGCCACGGTGCCGCGCACGAGATAGGACCTCGGCGAGCAGACGACCGACACGCTCGTGACGGCCGCGCCCCCCAGCGTGCCCGTGCCCTGCCGCACCTCACAGGACTGTCCCTCCGGCTGGGTCATCACCGAAACGGAGTAGGCGCTCAGGTCCGCCACCGGCTGGAGGAAGGCGAAGGGCCCATTCGCGGAAACGGTGAGGCGCTCCTGCTCGTTGTTCCACAGCTCCAACGCGGTTCCCTCGACGAGCCCCGCCACCTCACCTCCGACGGTGAAGGACCGCGTGGTGCAGGAGACCACCACGTCCGCGATGCCCCCTACCCCGATTCGGCCCGTGCCATTCGGCACGCTGCAGATCAGCGGGTAGCGAGCCTCGGCGGTGACGGCATACGTGCTCCAGTAGGACACCGGCGTCGGGAAAGTGAAGGAGCCATTTGACGCAACGGTGAGCGCATCCCCTCCGTTGTTCTTCAGCACCACCGACTGTCCCCCAGAGAGTCCCGCCACGCTTCCGCCCAGCGAATACTCCAACGCCCAGCAGGTCACGACCACGCTGGTCACATTCGCCCCGCTCACGGTGCCCGTCCCGTTGCGCACGTCGCAGGCCTGGCCCATGGGCGGCGAGCTCACCGTCACCGAGTAGCCACTCAGGTCATCCACCGGCCCGACGAAGGCGAAGGCGCCGTCCGCGTTGACGCGAATCGACTCCGTGCCGGTCGTGAGCTCCACCGAGCTTGCGGGAAGGATGCCCGTCACGGTGCCCCCCAGCGAGAACCGTGTCGTCTTGCAGCTGACGCTCACGTTCGTCACCGGTTGGTTGCCCATGGTTCCGGTCCCCCGGCTCACGGTGCAGGCCACCGGATACACCGCCTCGACGGTGACGTCGTAGCTCGCGCCGAAGGCCACTGGCGTCGCGAAGGCGAACTGCCCGCTGGCGGTGATGGTGATGGCATCGCCCCCGTTGTTCTTCAGCACCACCGACTGCCCCTGCGTCAGGCCAAACAGCGAGCCGCGCACGCCGAAGGTGCGCGCCGCGCACGTGATGGCCACATCGGTGACGGCCGAGCCCTGCACCGTGCCGGCGCCGCGCTCCACGGTGCAGTCATGGCCCTCCGGAGACGACTGCACCGTCACCGAGTAGCCGGCGAGGTCGACAACCTCCGTGGGAAACTGGAACGGCCCATTCGCGGAGACGGTGAGCACGGGCCCGTCGTTGTTCCGCAGCTCGAGCGAGGCACCCTCGAGAAGGCCGGAGACGACACCGCCCACCGGATAGGTGTTCGCGCCGCAGGTGACGGCGACGCTGGTGACGTCCGCGTTGCCCATCGTGCCGCTGCCGCTCTCCACGGTGCAGGAGGCGCCCTCGGGCGGCGACTGGACGGTGACGGCGTAGGCCGCACCGCGCGCGACCTTCTGGCTGAAGGAAAAGGAATCATTGGTGGTGACGCGCAGGGACTCTTCGCCGTTGCGCAGCACCACCTGGGTGCCGTCACGCAGGCCCGACAGCATTCCGCCCACGGAGTAGGACGGGACTTCCCCGCCTCCGGCATCGGGCTCACCGGGGGGCTTCGGGTCCGAGCCGCAGGCGGTGAGCACGACGCTCAGCAGGCCCACCAGCGCGGCGCTGGAGAAGGAGGGGCGTGACATCAGTCTCATGGGCGGGGGGTCTCCATGACGGTTTGGGACGCACGACGACCCTACGGCCCCGTCGGCGAGCCCCACCATCGGGGAGCCCCCTAACCTCCCCTCAGGAATCCCCTACGTCACGACGACTCTCCGGGGACGAGCCCATACCGGACCGCCAGGCGCACGAGCGAGGGCACGTCATAGATGGCCAGCCGCTCCATCAATTGCGTCCGGTGCGCCTCCACCGTCTTCACGCTCACCTGCAACCGCTCGGCGATGGCGCGCGTGCCGTTTCCCTCGGAGATGAGCTGGAGGATTTCCCGCTGCCGCGAGGTAAGCCGGTCCAGCGGATTCGCCGCGGGCCTCTCGTCGTCAGTGATGCGCAGGAAGCCCTCCACCACGGTCTGCGAGATGGCGGGACTCAGGTAGGTGCGGCCCTGCCACACGGACTCCAGCGCCACCTTGAGCTCCTCCACCGCCGAGTCCTTGACGAGATAGCCCGCCACACCCGCGCGCAAGGCCTGGGCCACGTACTCGGCCGACGTGTGCATGGAGAGGATCAGGATTCGCGTGGAGGGGCTCAGCTTTGGCACGCGCCGGGCGACCTCGATGCCATTGAGCCCCGGCAGCGAGAGGTCCAGGAGCAACACATCCGGCTGCAGCTTGTCCGTGAGTGTCAGGGCCTCATGCCCATCGCCGCACTCGGCGAGCACCGTCACCCCACCCAGCGACTCCAGCAGTGCACGCAGGCCCGCCCGCACCAACTGGTGGTCATCCGTCAGCAACACGCGCATGTGGTCCTCCGGAAAAGTCTTCCCGCTCGTCCGCCCTCACTTCGGCCACCACCCGCGTCCCCTCCCCCGGACGCGAGGTCACCTCGAAGTGCCCCCCCAAGTCGCGCACCCGCTCCTGCATCCCGAACACGCCGAAGCTGCCCGGCCCCCGGCCCATGAGGACCTGGTTGACGTCAAACCCCTTGCCGTCATCTCGCACCTCGAGCCGGATGACGCACCCCACGGTCTCTAGCCGCACGTCGATGCGGCGCGCGGAGGCATGACGGAGGGCGTTGGTGACCGCCTCCTGGATGATGCGGAAGACGGCGATGTCCCGCCCCTTGCTCAGCGAGGGAGGCGCCGACGACGCGGTGAACACGAGTTCGACGCCACTGCGCCGGGCCACCTCGCGCAGATACCACTCGAGCGCGGCGACCAGCCCCAGCTCATCGAGCTGCGGCGGGCGCAGGTCCACGGAGAGCGCCCGCACCTGCCCGATGAGCCGGTCGATGAGCGCGACGACCTCGGGCAGGCGCGTCACCGAGGGACTCGCGAAGGTGTTCATCAACCCGAGGTTGAGCTTGACCGCCGTGAGCGCCTGGCCGAACTCGTCGTGCAGCTCGCGGGCGAGGTGCTTGCGCTCCTCTTCCTTCGCGGCCTCCAGCCGCATGGTGAGACGCCGCAGGCGCTCACGCCCGGCCTCCGCCTCCTCGAGCGCCTGCTCGCGCTCCGCCTGCAACGTGCGCAGCGCGAGGTTGCGTCCGACGAGCAGCCGAGTCCGCCACACCAGCCCCACCACCACCGAGAGCAGGACCACCGCCAGCGCGCCGAAGCGCACATCGGTCCGCTGCCAGAGGGGCGGCGCCACGCGGAGGGTGAACGGACGCATCTCGACCCAGTCCCGGCCCGGGCTGCGCGCGCGCAGCCGCAGCGAGTGCTCCCCCGGCGGGAGCGAGTGGAACGAGAGCTGATTGCGCGTCCCCAGCGCGAGCCAGGGCTCCTCCGCCGTGAAGCGATAGGCGTACTCCACGCCGTTGCGCGCATAGTCGAGCAGCGAGAACTCGAGCGAGAAAGGCTGGCGCCAGGGGACCTCCAGGCCAGGGAGGTCCCACACCGGCTGGCTCGGGAGAGCGTCCGACTCCAACCCCTCGATGGAGGTGAGAATGAGCGGCGGCGATGGCTCGCGGGGCGGGCGCACCGAGGGGTCCAGGTCCACGAGTCCCTTGGAGCTCCCCCAGTAGAGCCTGCCGCCCAGGAGCGTCACCGCCTCCGGGTTGAACGCGTCACTGGGCAGACCATCCGAGGCGGCGTAGTTCTCGAATGCCCCCGTGGCCACGTCCAGCCGTGACAGGCCCGCGCGAGTCCCCACCCAGATGCCCCCGTCGGGGGCGCGCGCCATGGCCATCACGTTGTTGTCGATGAGCCCGTCGGTGCTCGTCCAGAGGTCCACGGACACCGGCAGCCCGGAGTCGTCGAGAGACACCCGCTGGAGGCCTCCGCCCACGGTCCCCACCCAGATGGCGCCCGAAGGGTCCTCCATGAGCGTGCTCACGTAGTAGTGGCTCAGGTGCAGCTTCGAGTCAGCGCCCAGACGCATGCACTCCACCGTGTCCTCGCTGGCCGAGCAGACGTTGAGTCCGCCCGAGCGTGTTCCCACCCAGAAGCGCCCGCGCCGGTCCTCCAACAGCACCGTCACGAAGTCATCGGAGAGGGAGCGAGGATTCGAGGGCTCGTGACGGAAGGCCACGAAGTCATCGGTCTCCGGCCGGTAGCGCTGCAGCCCCTGTCCCCCGCTGCCCAGCCAGACGTGGCCACGAGCGTCCTGCAGCAGCGTGTTGACGAAGCCAGGATGGTCGCTCGCCCCGCGTTCCGTACGACGGTAGAACTTGAGCAACTGACCTGTCACCGGGTCCAGGCGATAGGCGCCCATCGAGATGCCAACCCACAACTCCCTGTCGCGGGTGCGCAGGAGGCTGAGGACGCCTCGAGTGTCGACGCCATCCAACACGGGCCCAGGCAGTGGGACGGCCTGCCCCGAGCGCACATCCACCCGGTCCACGCCTCCGCCGAAGCTGCCCACGAGCAGGTGGCTGTCGCCATCCGGAATCACCGCCCACACGTCCTCGTTCGTCAGCCCGGAGGCCGAGTTCCCGGCCTTTCCTCGCAGTGTCCTGAAGGTCTCCTGCCGGAAGGGCGCGTAGAACAACCCCATCCCGAACGTGCCGATGAACAGGTTGCCAGCGGCGTCGAAAGTGAGTGCGCCTTCGTCGATGCGGTGCTCGTAGCCAGGCCCCGCGGACGGGAGACGCTCCTCACGCACTTCGCCCGTCGCCGTGTCCACGCGGAGGAGTCCACCTCCGAAGGAACCGATCCACAGCGTCCCGTGTCCATCGGGCTCGAGCTCCGTGACGAGCTGCACCTTCTGGGCAACCTCCGGTGGAGACAGCCGGGCGCGGCGCAGGTAGGCCTCGTCGCGCTCTACCCGATAGAGCCCGTCACGGGTGCCCACCCACATCCCGCCGTCCGGGTCCGCCGCGAGGCTGAAGATGTCCCTGGAGCCAGGGCCTCGCTCTTCGGAAGAGATGGGCTCGAACGTCGTGGCGCCGGGCCCGCGTCGGAACAGTCCTCGCGAGAGCGTGCCCACCCAGAGCGCCCCCGTGCGGTCGTGCTTCAGGGCCATCACGAACTCCTGGCCCCCGCCAGGCTGGAGCGGAATCCGCTCCGCCACTCCCGTCTCCGGATCCAACAGCGCGAGTCCCCTGTGGGTGCCCACCCACAGGCGCCCATCGTCGGCGTCCGCCAGGGTGAACACGCCGTCATGGGGGATGCTGGCGGGGTTGCTGGAGTCGTGACGGAAGTGCCGGAAGGACCAGCGAGCCCGGTCCACGAGGCTCAACCCACCCGTCATCGTGCCGACCCACAGCCGCCCCTGGGCGTCCTCGTGGAGGGTGCGCACCGCGTTGCTCGCCAGGGAAGCAGGGTTGCCCAGCTCGTACTGGAACTTGCGGAAGCGCTGGCCGTCGTGAAGGTAGAGGCCCTCGCGAGTTCCTATCCAGAGCAGCCCCACCCGGTCGTAGAGGACCTCGGTGATGTACTCGGCCTGGAAGGGGCGCGCGCCGCCCACCTGCATCAACCCGAGTTCCTGGGCCCCCAGCGCGACGGCAGGGCACAACAGGAGGAACAAGAGGACTCCCAGCCATCCGGGAGCCGTGCGCAAGGAGAACCTCCGCGACGAGCTCACGCGCGCACCAGGGCCACCCTTCCGGTGAATTCGTCCAAGTCGAGACAGCCTTGCCTCACGGGAAACGAGCCGCGGAAGAAACGAACGTGAAACGACCCGAAGAGATTCCTATGTCAGCCAGAAGGAGCGCCAGCGACGGGGAGTCGGGCCCGAAGGTGGCGAGCTGAGTCGAGTGTCACGGTGACGTCACGTCGCCCGCGCAGCGTCACGCCCTGCCTGGCCAGGTGTCAGCGGCACGAGGCGCCGAGCAGGAGCTCCGGGAGCCTTGGCCGCGGGCTGCTCGAGTTCCTTGAGGATTCGGGCAGCGTCGGCGTTCTTCGGGTCGAGCTCCAGTGAGCGGCGGTAGCGCTCGATTGCGTCCGCGAGGCGGCCTGAGCTGCCCCCAACCTCAGTGCCCTGAGGAAGGGTCATCGTCCTCAGCGTTGCTTTGGCGCCGCATCCATCGCGGCGCCGTCGGCGCATCCGACGCAATGCATTTCACATACACCCCAATCGGCTCATCTCCTTGAGTCCGAGTTTCGGGCAGCCATCCGAGGAGCGGTTGCCAACTCTGTCGCTGCGCTCGCCGCAGCGGGGACTACTCCGCTTCAGCCAGTCCCGCGGGGCAGGAGAAGGCGGCGGGCATGGACCACAGTTGGAAGGAGTTCGTGTCGTCGACGGCGCGGAAGTAGATGCGGTTGCCCAGGAGGGTGAACGCATCGGGGACGGAGGAGCCCGCTCCGGGGCGGATCTCCGCGAGCTGGCCGGTGGTCGCCGGGCTCCCCTGGGTGAACCAGGGCTCGATGCCCGAGCCGCTCTTCGACGCGACGAAGAGGACGGGGCCCGTTCCCGTGGGAAACAGCGGGGAGGCGTATTCGTCGCCCGTGCTCAGGGCGCGGGAGAGCTGGACCGTCCCCGCCGCTCCATTCAATGCCCACAACGACACCTCCCGTGGCGCAGGGCCCGAGGTGCCAATGGCCACGGAGAAGTAGAGCTTCCCGCCGGAGGTCGCAGTCCGCTGCACGCTGGGGTACGCGTCCTCCTGGTCCGAATAGGGATTGGGGAGGGTCGTGACGGAGGTCTTGCCTCCGCCCCCCAGGGAGACACTTTCGATGCGCAGCCGCTTCGTGCTGGGGTTCATCGAATACAGATAGACAGACGTGTTCAGCGCACCGAGCAGGTTGACGAACTTGCCGAACGTCTCCAGGCGGACGGTGCCCCCCGACGTGCCATCCGTCTTCCACACCTCGGTGTTGGGGCCGTCTCTCAACAGGAACAGGCCCAGGTTCCCGGCGAAGCCTGTCTGTCCGATGGGAACCGCCTGCGCATCCAGCTTCTTGACCCAGGTCGTGCCGGCCTCCGTGCCATTGCTGCGCCACAAGACGGCGCTTCCGTCGAAGAAGTTGGTGGCGAAGTAGAGCTGCCCCTGCACATCGACCAGGGACTCCGGGTAGGGCCCGTTGACGGAGGAGCCAGACCCCGGAGGAACGACGACCTTGACGCGCGAGGCCACCCCGGCGGGACATGCCTGCGCGGCGACCTCGCGAGCTTCGACTGTTTCGCCTGGGAGCCCCCCACATCCCGCCAGTCCCAGCCACACCAGAGCACATCCACTCCTTGCTCGCATGTCCTCTCCTCCCCGGCTCGAAGCCTTGGGACGGAGGGACGCGCGTCGGAGTTCTCCAATAGGACCCGGAGGGCATGATTCAGCTTCGGGACAGCTGCGCCCCAGCGCCGCCATGGGCGCTGCCCTTGAGGTATCTTCGGGATTGTCGGTCCCGACGCAACTCCGGCGGGGTGATCGCGATAATCCCTACGATTTCGTCCATTTCAAATTCGAGAGGCCCACCATGGGTTTCGATATCCGCAAGACCTTCAACTCTGCCCGCGCCAACGTCCAGAAGGTAGCCAAGGACGTCCAGAAGACCGTCGAGGACAACAAGGGGCTCATCAAGGGCGCCACGGCGGTTGCCACCCAGAGCGCGAAGGCTTTCGGGTACGGCAAGGATGCCTTCCAGCAGATCAAGAACATCAAGAACGGCGCCGAGGGCCTGCTGACCGGTGCCAACCGGGCGTTCGTCAGCAACCCCACCTACGCCGCGGGCGAGTTCAAGGGCCTGACCAAGTTGGGCGCCGGCATGAAGGCCGCCGCGCGCTACGCGGGCATCCCTGGCGCGGTGATGTCGGGCGCCACGGCCGTCAAGGACATCCGCCAGGCCATCCGCACCGGTAGCAAGGACGACATCATCACCGCCACGCGCTCGTCGCTCGACGCGACCAAGGCGGGCCTGTCCGCCGCGACGGGCGGCATCGTCGGCGGCAAGGTGATGGGCGGCGTGCTCGGCGGCACCGTCTTCAAGGACAAGCTGGAGGCTGGCAAGAAGGCCGTCGACGCCTTCAAGAAGGCGCTCCCCAACGCCAGCGACGACGTGCTCAAGGCCGTCAAGGACACCGCCACCAAGGGCATCTTCGAGGGTGGCACCGCGAAGGGCGTGGGCCGGGCCGTCAAGTCCGCCGCGGCCGAGACGGCGAAGGCGACCAGCACCCTGGCCCAGGGCCTGACTGGCAGCGGCACGCGCCAGGCCGCCAAGGCCGCGCTGAAGACGGCGGGCAAGGAGGCCGGTGAGGCGGCCCTTAAGCAGGGCGCGAAGGCCGCCGCCGGCACCGCCGCCAAGGCGCTGGGCCGGTTCGCCCCGGGCGTCAACGTGGCCATCGCCGCGGTCGACGTGGCCAACGCTGGCGCGACGCTGATGGACAAGAACGCGAGCACGGGCAAGAAGGTGACGTCCGTCATCACCGCGGTGGGCTCGGTCGCCGCGGCCACCAACATCCCGATTGTCAGCCAGGTGGGCGCCGCGGTCTCCACGGTGTCCAGCATCGTGGGCGCCTTCTTCTAGAGCAGAGCCCCACCCTTCGGGGTTTGTCAGAGCGGCTCGGCTGGACTATGCCCTGGTCCATGCCGAGCCGTCGCTTTTCCCCCCATTGGCGCGGGCGCTGGCAAGCCTATCTCCCGGGAGCATTCGTGAGCCGCAAGCAAGGGACGCAAGGACCAGGTCATGGAGTCGAGCGCCTCCTGAAGATGAGCCCGGTGGTGAGCCTCGGCTCCGCCAGGGCCCTCGAGCTTCCCACCGTACAGGCGCCCTCCCTGGAAGGAGTCTCGGTGCGGGTCCCCACCCCGGACGACCTGACCGAGGAGGACCTGCTGCGCGCCTTCCACGAGAAGCGCCGCGCCCTGGCGACCTCGCGCGAGCGTCAACCCGGCGAGTCGCTGGAGCTGGGCGACGAGGTGCGGCTCAACATCGTGGGCTACTGCGACGGGAAGCTCATCCCCTTCTCCGCGCGCTTCGGCATGACGACGGAGCTGGCCCCCATCGAGGCCCTGCCCGGCTTCAGCGAGGCCGTGGCCGAGGGTGCCAAGGTGGGCGAGTCCCTGCAGATTGCCCTGGAGCTGCCGGAGACGTACCCCGTGGAGGCGCTCCAGGGGAAGCCCGCGCGCTTCCTGGTGGACGTCCTCGCCGCCCACGAGGTGACGCTGCCATCGGAGAGCGCCCCCGAGTTCCTCGAGAAGCTCGGGCTGGGCAGCACGCTGGGCGAGATGATGACCCACCTGCGCGACGAGTTGGAGGACGCGGCGGCGGCACAGCTCTGGGTCCAGGCGCGGGACATGGTGCTGGATGAGCTGGTCCGACGTGCTCCGGTGGAGCTGCCTCGCGCGCTGGTGGACGAGGAGCTGCGCCGCCGCTGGGTCCAGGCCGAGGGCCAGGGCATGCTCGAGCACCAGTTCGACGTCGACGAGCAGCGGGAAGCGCTCCAGGGCTGGCTCACGGACCCCACCACGCGCGCGGACGTCGAGCGTCGGCTGCACATCGGCATCGTGCTGAAGGCCATCACCGAGGAGCAGAAGCTTCAGCTCACCCCGGAGAAGCTCGAGCAGTTGGTGCGCGACCAGTTGGAGCCCTTCGGGCTCACCGCCGCGGATGCGCACGCCGCCCTGCGCGAGTCGCCCGAGACGACGAAACAACTCGCCGAGATGGGTTGGTACCTGCTCGCGGTGGAGCACGTCATGAACAAGGCGAAGGTCACCTTCGAGGGCTCCGAGCAGGAGGGCTGAGGGCGCCCTCGCAAGGAACGCGAGCTCAGCCCTCGCTGAACCACAGGCCCGCGCCACCCGCGAGGCCCATGCCCAGGAACAGCGCGGCGAGCCCCCACGTCTGAGCGCGCGACCACCGGAGCGACTCACCATACCGGTAGCCGCACACCAGGATGAGCAGGGCGAACCCCAGACAAATCGACGCGGGCCCCAGCGCGACCAGCACCTTGCGCGGCGTCCCGCTCACGTCGAGGACAGCCAGCAGCAACAACGGCCAGAAGCCGATGACGAGCAGGCCGAGCACGAGCCCCAGCCCCCAGCGCCCTTCGGGAGAGGACAGCTCCATGAAGTCCAGGAAGCGCGTCCACCAGGAGCGGGGCGGCTCTCGATGACGTTGGGGGGCTGAGGGCTGCACGTGGGGCGGCTCCAGGGACGGGGTGCGGTGCACCTGGCAGCCTCTTCTAGTGCAGCCCGGGGCGGTTCGCGGCTACTTTCCTTCCGTCAAGTCGGACACCCTCCCTGTCTCGGCCAGGGTGTCCACTGAAGCGGAGAGGAGCCCGGCTCCTTACGCCTTCTTCACGAACTCCGACTTGAGCCCCATCGCACCGATGCCGTCGATCTTGCAGTCGATGTCGTGGTCGCCGTCGACGAGGCGGATGCTCCGGACCTTGGTGCCGACCTTGACCACCGTCGACGAGCCTTTGACCTTCAAATCCTTGATGACAGTGACGCTATCGCCGTCCTGAAGCAGGTTGCCGTAGGCGTCGCGCACCTCGCGCTTCTCTTCCCCCGGCGCTGCGGCGGCGACTGTCGACCACTCATGCGCGCACTCCGGGCAGACGTAGAGGCTGCCGTCTTCGTACGTGTAGGCGGAGTTGCACTTCGGGCACGAGGGCAGGGCGCTCATATCGGCTCCAGAGGAAGGAGGAGCGGAGGCATATACACGAGCGGCGAGCAGAAGGGCTCCCGTTCCACCAACAGCGCTCCTGATGGAACGGAAGACCTGCGTGCACCGCACCGGGCTGTTGAGCCACCAAGCTCAGCAGCCAGCAGGGCCCCTCGCGGCTCGCCTGGAGGTAGCGCAGCAAGTCGCGCGCGGCGTTGAAGCCGAGTTGCTCCTCCAGGCACTCGAAACGGAGCCTCGCCAGGTCTTCTCGCCCGCCGGAACTCCCGCACGGAAAGAAGACGCGCCGGCGTGCTTCCGTGGGCATCGAGAAAACCATGCGCCGTCTCCTTTGCTTCCTGCTCCTGCGTGCGCTCGCCCTGGTGCAGGGAGCGTGTGACCGCGATGACCGCCCCGGCACGCCGGTGCCGGAGACCCTGCGGGCCGAAGCGTCTAGGGGAGGAGCCCCGCACAGCGGCCGCCCGCGATGACCTCCAGTCCTTGCCAGAGGGAGGTCAGGGATTGCTCACCCACGCGGCGCGCCACCTCCTGGCCCGCGGCGTCCAGGAAGAGGAACGTGGGAACGCCGCGAACGCCATATTGGACCGCGGCCCGCCGGCCCGCCGCGGTCCCCACATCGAGGCGGAGGACCTCAACGCCCTTTCCCGAGCAGTGTTGCTCGGCCAGGGCCACCGTGGGCTCCATCCGCTGGCAGACGGGGCAGCTCTGGCTCACGAACTCCACCATCGTCGGGCGTTCAACCCGGGCCAGCGCGGACGGACCGATGAAGGATGGGACACCCCCCTCCTCCGGGAGCGCGCACGTGCCATCGCCGCCTTCCTCGGAAGTGCACGCAGTCTCCGAGGCGGCCGGCGAGGACGAGGCGCGACGCTCCATCACGGGGGCGGAAGCCTCTCCCCCTTCCGCCGAGGGCACGAGCAACTCCAACGAGTCGGTGAAGAGCAGCACCCCCAACCCGGCGAGCAGCACCCCCGTGGCGACCTCGAACTTGCGCAGGTGCCGCTTCGCGCGCTCCATCCACCGCAGCGCAAGCGGAGCGGCGGCGGCCACAAGTAGCAGCGGAACGGAGAGACCCGCGGCATAGGTGCCGAGGTAGAGCGCCCCCATGAGGGGCTCCGACGTGGAGGAGGCGGTATAGGTGAGCACTCCACCGAGCACCGGCCCGATGCACGGCGTCCACCCCAGGGCGAAGGCGGCTCCGAAGAGGAAGGCGCCCAGCAGGCTGCCCCCCCGCCGCACCCGCCCGAGCAGGGGCCGCACCTCACCGTCCATCCAGGGAATCTGGATGAACCCAAGCTGCTTGAGCCCCAACAGGAAGAGCGCGAGCCCTCCGAACTGGAGGAGCCCGCTCCGATGCTCCGCGAGCAGCCCGCCCATGGCGGTGGCCGCCATGCCGAGCGCGACGAACACGGAGCCGAGCCCCAGCGAGAACGCCAGCGCCACACCCCATGGCCGCCGCACGCCGCTGCCCGCCTCCCGCAGCTGCGACAGGGACACACCCGCGAGGAAGGACAGGTAGAGCGGGACGAGTGGAAGGACACAGGGCGACAGGAATGTCAGCAGGCCCGCGAGGAAGATGCCGGGGAGGCCAAGACTCATGTCCTCGAGGACACGGCCTCGAACCTCGAAAGTTCCCGGCTTCGCGCCTTCAAGGAGCCAGGCGGGCCAGGGCGTCGACGAGTATCGGCGCCGCCATTTCGGAGTCGGCCCATGCGGCCAGGCCGCCCCTGCTCGAAGCAACGCCAATGCGCTCACCGACAGGGGCTAGGACGCTTCGCGAACGAGCCATTCACGAAACGCCACCAACTTCGCGAGAGTGGCGCACTCGGGTCGGTAGACGACGTAGTAGGCGAGTCTGGACGGGAACTCGACCTCCGGGAACAGGCGCACCAGCCGCCCGGCCGCAAGGTCGTCATGCGCCATGATGCTGCGGGCCAGCGCCACGCCCTGCCCGTCGATTGCTGCCTGAAGGACCGCAGCGGAGTTGTTGATACGAAGGCCTCGCTTCGTCTCGACGTCCTTTACCCCCGCCTTCTCAAGCCAGGCATCCCACGTGGCGAATCCCGCCCGGGAATCCACGGAGCGGTCGTGGATGAGTCGTACGCCGCCCAGGTCCGAAGGCCGACGCAGACGGCGGCCCTGCCGAAGAAGCACAGGGGAACAGACGGGATAGACCTCTTCGTCGAGAAGCTTCTCCGAGACCAACCCGGGCCAGTCCCCCGCTCCATAGCGCACGCCGATATCCACACCGCGCGCGGCAAAGTCGAGCAGGTCGATGGACGCATCGAGCCGAACGTCCAGCTCTGGCCATGCGGATTGGAAACGCTCCAGGCGCGGTAGTAGCCACTTGGCCGCGAAGGCGGGGCTAACCGTCACCGTCAGCACCCCGACCGGTGAGCCTTCTTTCAGCCTCGCGACTCCAACGCTCAGCCGCTCGAACCCCGCGCGGATATCTGGCAGCGCCCGCTGGGCCGCTTCGGTGAGGACCAGCCGCTTGCGCCCACTCGTGCCCCGATGGAAGAGCGGCGTGCCGAGCGCCTCCTCGAGGCTTCGCACGAGTTGTCCGACCGCCGCCGGAGTCACATGAAGCTCGGTGGCCGCGGCAGAGAAGCTCTCGTGCCTGGCACTCGCCTCGAAGGCGCGCAGGGCGTTGAGGTGTTCGGGCACATTCATGGGCGGTAAAGATTTCCTTTGCTGGATGCCAAGAACATCTCGATTGCCGCGACGAGGCCCCGGGAGCATGAATCCTTCGTCGTCCCAATGTGAGGAGCGTCTGACGCGCCGGCGTTGGCTCGGAGTGGAGCCCAGAGCCGACGTCGAGGCAACCCCACAATGGATAGTTGTTCTTTCACGTAACACAGACATCAAGACGGAGGAAACCAATGGTCTACCTGCAGATCACCCTGCAAATTTCTCCCGCCAACCGGCCCGCGGCCGCCGACGTGTACAAGCGCTACAAGGCGCCATTCCTCGAGAAGGTCGTCGGCGCAAAGTCGAAGGAGTTGCTCGTGCGTGACGAGGACGTGCAGGTGCTCCATGGGTTCGACACGGCGCAGCAGGCCAACGCCTACCTCAAAAGCGACTTGTTCACCGCCGACGTGGTGAGCGCGCTGAAGCCCCTCCTCGACGCCGCCCCGGAAGTCCGCATCTACCAAGCCGCCTGACGCCTTCCGTGTCGGGCCGCCGCCGACCGCGGCGGCCCGACATTCCCCCAGGACCAGCAAAGGAGCACATTTTCAATGAGCGCGCGATTCGCCAATCAGAAGCTCATCGTTGTGGGCGGTACCAGCGGAATGGGAAAGGCCGTAGCTCGTATCCTCCTTGAGGAGGGCGGTCGAGCCGTCGTCATCGGGCATCGAGACGACAAGCTCCAGGCCGCCGTCGCGGAATTGGCTGCGTCCGGCCCTGTGGAGGGCCTGCGCGCGGACATCGCATCCGGCACGGAGAGACAGGCCCTGGTGGCCCAGTTGCAGAAGGACCACGCCGACGCGACGCTGCTGGTCAACGCAGCGGGTGTCTTCCTGCCGAAGGCATTCTTGGAGCACGAGGAGCGCGATTACGACTTGTACCTCGACATCAACAAGGCGCTCTTCTTCATCACGCAGGCCGTCGCCCGCTCCATGGTCGCGCTGCGCAAGGGGGGAGCGATTGTCAACATTGGCTCGATGTGGGCCAAGCAGGCCATCCAGGCCACTCCATCCTCGGCCTATTCGATGGCCAAGGCAGGACTCCACTCGCTGACGCAGCACCTGGCGATGGAGCTGGCCGGACATGGCATCCGCGTCAATGCTGTTTCGCCCGCGGTCGTCGAGACCCCCATCTACGAAGGCTTCATCCCAAAGGAGCAGGTTCACGGTGCGCTCCAGGGGTTCAACGGGTTCCATCCACTCGGCCGCGTGGGCCGCGCAGAGGATGTTGCGCAGACCATCGTCCATCTGTTGTCGGACGAGACTTCTTGGGTCACCGGCGCAATCTGGGATGTCGACGGCGGCGTCATGGCTGGACGCAACAAGTACAGCTGACCCCTGGAGGGGCCCCCAGGCCCAGACTTCTCGAAACGTGTGGCCATCACGCCAGACCCAATTCGGTGGGTGGCGTCACCCCAGGGCGGTGTCGAGCGGATGATGCTCGGCCTCCTGGGAGGAGATCAGGCGCGTGCGACCAGCATCGTGCGGTACGCCAGGTGCTCGCGGTTTCCGCGGCATACGCCCCTGGGCGGCGAGGAGATTCTCGTCATGTCGGGGACGTTCTCAGAAGAGGGGCACGACTGTCCGGCCGCTCATTGAAACGATGCCACTCGAGAAGGCAGGCGAGGCATATTCCCGAATGAGGTCCGGCGAGGCGAGGTTTCGGATGGTGCTGACGATGAAGGGGGCCCGCTGATGGGTGGCTTGGCGAACCACGCGGCGTTCCTTCATGCCCTGCACAACGCACCGCGGATGCTCACCGAGGGCTCCGTGGTCGAGCGCCTGCGCCGCCACCCCGCGGGCCTGCTGGACCCGCACGTGGCCAATGCGAGCCTCCTCCTTGAGCCGGAGGGACGCGAGGCGCTCGCAGCCATCTACCGAGACTACCGCGACATCGGCCTGCGTCATGGCCTGCCCACCCTCCTCCTCACGCCCACCTGGCGCGCGAACGCGGAACGACTCGCGCGCGCGGGCCTCGCTGGCCGGGACGTCTTCACCGAGGCGGTGAGGCTGCTGGCGGGCCTACGCGATGAGCTCGGCGAGCGGGAGACGCGTGTCTTCGTCGGCGGGCTCGTCGGGTGCCGCGGGGATGCATACCAGCCCGCGGAAGCACTGCCCCGCCGGGAGGCGGCAGCCTTCCATGCGCCCCACGTGGAGGCGCTCTCGCGTGCTGGAGTGGACTTCCTCGTGGCGCAGGCGCTGCCGGCCCTCTCGGAGGCAGAGGGCCTCGCCCTGGCGATGGCGCGCACCGGGGCGCCGTTCCTGCTGAGCTTCGTCCTCCGCCCCACCGGGACGCTGCTCGACGGGACCCCGCTGGCCGAGGCCGTCGCGCGCATCGACGCCCTGCCCGACGCGCGCCCAACCGCGTACATGGTGAATTGCGTCCACCCCTCCGTCTTCCGCGAGGGCCTATCGCACCAACTGGCCGCCTCGCCCTCCCTCGGCGCGCGGGTGGTGGGCCTGCAGGCCAACACCTCTCGACTCTCGCCCGAGGAGCTCGACGGGCGCGCGGAGCTCGACTGCGCGCCCCCGGACGCTTTTGCGCGGGAGATGGCTCGTGTCCATGCGGAACTCGGCACACGCGTGCTCGGCGGGTGTTGTGGCACCGACGAACGGCACATCGCGGCGCTCGCTGGCATCCTGACAGAAGGCACGCCAGGCGCTCTGCCCCCATGACGACAAGCTCGCTGTGAACTGCCTGGCCACGGGCCGCCCCTGGTGCCAGCGCCATGTGCCGCCCTGAGCTCGCCCCTCTGCTCCCCGCTCAGCTCCAGCCAACGCACGCAAGGTGAATCCGAGAAGGACTCGTCGAGTCCTGAATCAGGAAGCGACCATGCACATCAGGGCGTCTTCTCGCGTGAGAGGACATTGACATCACGACATCATGATGTCGTGATGTCACGATGGGTGCCACGCGTGAATCCAACCCCCTCTATGCGAAAGTCGAATTGACGCTTGCGTCTGAAATCGCAGCTGGGGTCCTCCCTCCTCGCAGCCAACTTCCCACGGAAGACCGCTTGATTGAGCGGTTCGGCGTGAGCCGAACGACAGTCCGAAAAGCGATCGAGAACCTCGTGGCTCGTGGCTTGGTAGAGATCCGGCGCGGCGTAGGTACCTTCGTCGCGCAGCCCAAGATCATCCAAGAACTGACCGAGCTGACTGGCTTCGTCGAGGACATGCAGGCACTCGGCCGCACCCCGACCGCTCGGCTCCTGGATAGTCAGATCGTCCCAGCTGATGCTGACGTTGCCCGGCAACTCGCCGTGTCGCCCGGCAGCCTCGTCATGCGTATCCAACGCGTGCGGCTCGCCGACGGCTTGGCCATGTCCTTCGATGAAACCTACCTGCCGCGCGAGCTAGGGGAGAAGATCGTCACCCACGATCTAGAAACCGAGCCAATCTTCGCGCTGCTCGAAGAACGATACCACCTGCCACTGATTGAGGCCGAATACCGGCTGGAAGCCATCACAGCCACACCGACCGTTGCACAGGCCCTCGCCGTGGAGCCCGGCAACCCGGTCTTCCTGATCGAGCGCACGTCATATACCGAAGGGTCTCGCCCCATCGACTACGAAAGGCTCCACTATCGCGGCGACCTCATCAGGTTCATCACTCGCTTGTCCCGGCGTCCACGCGCGCGGTCATGAGCCGGAGACACGTCAATGAACCCCACGATGGTCTTCTGGCTGTTCGCGGCCGCCTTTGGCGCGAGTGCCCTCGGCGGTGTGCTTGGCATGGCCAGCGGCATCTTCATCGTGCCTATCCTCACGCTGTTCTTCAGCATCGACATTCACGTGGCGATCGGCGCGAGCATCATCTCGGTGATTGCCTGTTCGTGCGGCAGCGCTGCGCCGCTCCTGAAGAAGCGCCTGACCAATATTCGGCTTGCGATCGTCCTTGAGACAGCCACCACACTCGGCGCGCTGACAGGCGTGTTCCTGATCGGCATCGTCTCGAATTCGTTTCTGTATGGCCTGTTTTCTTTTATTTTGGCGCTATCCGCAAAGCAGATGCTAGCGCGGCGGCGCGAAGTGGAAGTGGTCGCTACCAGCGGGCCAAACGTGAAGAGTCTGGCCACGGTGCTACGCCTGCATTCGAGCTTTCCCGACCATGCATCGGGCCGCGACGTGCCTTATCAGGTTGGTCACGTGCCAATCAGCCTGGCTCTGATGTACGGGGCTGGCGTGATCTCGGCGCTGCTCGGTATCGGCTCCGGCGTGCTCAAAATCCCTGCCATGGATACCGCCTTGCGGCTGCCCATCAAGGTCTCGTCTGCCACATCGAACTTCATGATCGGCGTGACGGCCGCAGCGAGCGCTGGCGCCTACTTCGTGCGAGGCGATATCGACATCGGCATTGCGGGGCCTGTCGCACTTGGCTCAGTCGTCGGGGCGCTCGTCGGGGCGCGTTTGCTGATGAGGCTGCCCGCTGAGAAAATTCGCATCTCCTTCGTGGTGATCCTCACCCTGCTTGCGGTTCAAATGCTCCTGAGCGCCCTGGGTGTTCAGTTCCTCGGAGGGTCGGCATGAAGTCTACGACCAATCGCCTTGATCGAAGCGAGCAGCGCATCGCCGGACTGCTTTGGAACGGCACTTGGCTTGCTTCAGCGCTCGTCGCCGCCGGGATGGCCTTGGGCGCGACACATGACTTCTGGAGTGTTCTCGCCCCCAGCCTCAGCGGCTACGACGTGATGAAAACCGGTGTGGCCTTGTTCATCATCTTGCCCATCGCGCGTGTGGCGCTGATGCTGGTCATGTCCCTGCGCGAGCGCGACTACATCTATACCGCGATTTCGGTGTTCGTCCTGGCTGTCATCGCGGCCGGGGTCATGGTCGAGCTGTGAGCCTGTGACATGCTCCCGAAAAATGGACCGGGTTGAGAGTGGGCCCTCCACTGGGGGAACGTACGGGACGCCAGCAGGAAGCGAGAAGCCACCTTATCCAGTCTTGCGCGACAGGTAGTAGACGTTCGCGCCCGGGTCCGTGTGCGTCGCTTCCAGCGCGAGCCTGTGCGCGCGCAGCAGGTCGCGATACCCGTCGACGCTGTACGAGTGATAGCGGAACGGCACGCCATTCATCGGCTCGCCGTCGATGGAGCCGTGGGCGTCGCCCGAGGTGAAGAGGAACGCGGCGCCAGGTTTCAATGCCCTCGCGATATTGGCGATCGCCTGTTCCTGCTCTTCGTGGCGCAGGTGGAACAAGACCCCCCACGCGATCGCGGCATCGAACGTCCGCTCATGAAGCTCACACGACTGGATGGGCGCACAGCTCACCGGCACGTGGGGGAAGTTCACTTGAAATCGCGCCAGCAGCTCGCGGGAGCTATCCACGCCCATCACGTGGCAGCCGTGCTCCAGCAGCACCCGCGTCAGCGGCAGCCCAGTGCCGCAGCCAACGTCCAGCACCCAGGCACCGGCCGGAAGTGAGGCCGCGAGCGCTGTCACTTCCGGGACGCCCATGCGGCCTGCGCGTTGGGATGCATACCAGTCCGCGATCAAATCGTACTCGTGCACGCATCAACCTCGCCTTCGGCAACATGTTCTAGAGTGAACGTCCATCTCACCACGCCCTCCATCTGAGCACGTCGATGGGCGCACGGCTCCCGCGTCGTCACAGTTGGGTCACACCCTCAGGACGAGACTCGCGAGCGGAGGTGACTCATGTCCCATTCGCTCTGAATGGTGGCTGCGAGGTCTCCTGGGAGTCTCGCCGGTGCCACTGTCCCCAGTGGGTTGCGAGCCCACGGCTCCGGCGACGCCCCCTCGAGGCCACGAGCCGATGACCGCGCGAGGCTTGACCGTGTCCGATTTTGCGGGGGCGACTCCAACGTCCTCCTCGTCCGACCCAGACCATCCCGATCCCGGAGCCGACACATGCACCGACTACTTCCGCTCATCGTGCTGTTCCTCATGGCCTGCGGCGACAAACCTGGCAAGCCGCCACCTGCCGAGCCAGGGCCATCGAACGCTCCCATCCAGGGCTCGCTGACAGTCCACTCGCGACTCTGGGAGGACATCGGCGACCCGAGCCAGCTCATCGGCATCTATGTCCTGCTTGGGGATGGGAGCCGGTTCCGGCAGCCACTCGGCCAGGATGGTGTCGCGCGCTTCGTGGACCCCGACATCCAGGGTCCACAGGATGTCACCCTGCTGGCGGTTTCCACGGAGAAGACCTTCGCCGACACCTACCTCGCCCTGGAGCAACCAGAAGTCTGGCTCCAGCAATACACGAAAGAGGATACCGGAGGAGAGACGGGACAAGCCACCCTGAAGGGGCGCATCACCGGGAGGACCAGCGTCATCCAGGACGTCATCGTCGCGAGCGCCGACCAGCAGGGCCATGGCAACTCCACGAGGGCGGCAATAGACGGCTCGTTCGAAATTGATATTTCGGGGAGCGGAGTCATGCCTGTGCATCTCTTTGCCATGGAGTACGTGAATTCGACACGTCGCTTCGGACTCAAGAGCAACATCACGCTCCAGGCCGGGCAGACACTTGACGACGTGGAGATCGCCCTAGACCGCGCCGAGGACCAGTTTCAGCAGGTCAACGTGGAGAACATCGAACCCTACGGCACGGAGGCCCTCGTCACGATGGATTACAAACTCGGCACCATGTACCTCTTCAGGAGCATGGCGACCGGCGCTCCGCCGCTCCAGCTTCCCTCGATGTTGCTCACCCCGCCATTCGACCTCCTCCGGGTGGTCACGACGGTGATCGTGGGTTCCGATGGAGCGGCTGGAGTCACCTCCGCGAGCGCAACGGTCCTCACGGAGGGCGGCTCGTCCTCTGTCGTGACAATCCCCCCTCCCCTTCAACTCACCTCGATTCCACTCGGCACCATGGAGGCGCCGGCCGTCGCTCGGACCGAGGGCTTCACCTTGGCGTGGAGCGTGGTCCCCACCGCGCAGGTGGTGCATGCGTATCTCAACGCTCAAAGCAGTGACCACCAACTCGTCTGGAGATTGACGGCCCCTAGCAACAGGACATCGTTCACGCCGTTCGAGCTACCCGCGGAGCTGTCGCCTGTAACCCGACTCCCTCCAGGGCTGGCATCCCTCTCGATGTCGGCCAAGAACAACGGTGCGGACCGAGCCTACGCGGATCTCTTCAATCAGTACGAGTCCCCCATCCAACAGGGAGGGACGTGGTCCCTGTCTCGGCAAGGCTTTGTGAGACTCGTTGAGTGAAGGAATGGCCGGAGTGGCGATTCCACCCCTGAATCCGGTTGCTCCGTCACGGCGCGCACGGGTCTAGCGAAGGCCCGTGCTGACGAAGCGGAGGCGGAATCGCCCTCGAAGGCTCAGGGCGAACCATGAGTTGCGCTCTACCCGCTGTCATCGCTCCCGGCTGCTCAATGCCTGCAGATACTCAACCGTCGCCGTGACGCCACCGCAGACGATCACCGCGATGCGTGACGCGGCGGCAAGCACCGTCGATGCCGCGTCGAGCGCGGCCAGTGCGGCCCCGCACGCGGGCTCCACCAGAATCCGGTGTTCGTCGAGAAACCGCAGTGAGGCGGCCACTGCTGCCGCATCGGACACAACGATGTTCTCGACCGTATGGCGTGTCGCCCACTCAACCGCCGCGTCGCAAGGCCGCTTCGCGCCGAGCGACGTGGCGACACTCGTAATCGCAGGCAATTCGACTGGCCGCCCCTGCGCAATCGAGCGCGCATAGCAGTCTGCGCCTTGGGTCTCGGCCGCGACAACCGGCACATCGCCCCAGCCGTTGCGAGCCAGCCCTTCGAGAACGCCGCACAGCAACCCGCCGCCGCCAACTGCCAGCACGACTGCGTCGGGCTTCGGTCCGGCTGCCGCCATCTCGTCGATCATCGTTGAATGCCCCTGCCACAGCTCTGGCTCGTCGAATGGATGCACGAACGCGTCATGAGGGCTGAGCACGGATTGCGCAAACATGTTCGCCTCTGCCCAAGACGCGCCGTGGACGATCAACTCCGCGCCTTCGAGGCGGATCAGGTCGCGTGCGCGCGCGGACGTGCTCTCCGGAACAACGACGAGTACCGGCACGCCGAGTTCGCGCCCCGCATAGGCGACCGCAATGCCCGCATTGCCACCCGACGACGACACGAAGCGACGGCTGCCTGCCGCCCGCCGCGCGTCACATACCGCACCGACGCCGCGCAGCTTGAACGAGCCGGACGGCTGCATCGCCTCGAGCTTGAACAGGACGTCTTTGCCGAGCCGGCGGGATGCAACTTGCGAACGGATGTAGGGCGTCTGGATATGGAGTGGCATATGACGAAGTGCGACAAACGTCCGCAACATGCGGACAGTTGTCGTGACCCTGGACAACCTAAGCCGCGCTACTCATACTTTCTAATACTCTTCAGTGCAGCCCGTCATGCCTATTGAGTATATCGACGGAACGGACAGGCATCTCATGCGACAGGTCGAATTGCGCCATCTGCGCTACTTTGTGGCAGTCGCTGAGGCCGGCAGCATGATGGCCGGCGCCCGCGCACTCGGGATTGTGCAACCCGCGCTTTCCCGACAGATCCGCGAGCTTGAGGAAGCGGTCGGCACCCCGCTACTCATCCGCCGCTCGACGGGTATCGCACTCACAGCAGCCGGCGCGAGCTTCCTGCAGGACGCTACGCGCCTACTCGCCGAGCTGCAGGCCAGCCGCGAGCGCGCGCTGCGCAGCGCGGCCGGCCAACTCGGCGAGCTGCGTCTCGGCGTCCTACCGAATTACTTCCCGTTGCCGATGGTGTCGAACGTCCTCAAGGCCTTCCGGAGCGCCTGCCCGGACGTCATGCTGTCGATCACGCCAATGCTATCAGCCGAGCAGGCGACTGCGATATCACGCGGCGATCTCGATGGCGGCATCATGGCGTGGCGACAGAGCGAGGCACCGCATCTGTCAGGCATGCGGCTGCTACGCGACCGATTCGTGCTCGCGATGCTATCCACGCCGGGCCAGCGCTTCCGCGCGCCTCGTCAACTGGCCGAACTCGCAGGCGCGCCGTTCGTCTGGTTCGACCCACTCCGGTCCGCAGCGCATCACCGGTTCTTGCTCGAGCAGTGCCGGCGGGCCGGCTTCACGCCGCGCATCGCGCAGGTCGGCAGCGACATCCCGACGCTCATCGGACTCGTCGCAGCCGGAATGGGCTACGCGTTCGTGCCGGAGAGCATTTCACCGACGTGCCCACGCACGGTGCGGCTGGTCCCGATTGACGAGCTCGACGGCCGCTTCGACGTCGAATTCGTGTACGACGGCCAAGCGAACTCGCCGGTCGTGCAGCAATTCCTCGCGGCGCTGCGCACGACCGCCAACACATGAGCGGGACCCCACCGGAGGTCGCAGCATCGACAAGCGCTGCATGTCACGTGGGACACAAGATGGTCAGCTCGGCACGTCCGCCGAGGCGACAGCATCCCTGACACAGGGGGCACGTGCCCTGGCCAGGTGGGGCTGGGGAGTGGTTGCACCTCGGGCGCCTAGTGCATGCTCGCGGCGGCCATGGCGGTGAACGACACGTCCCGCCCTGCCCGCTTGGCCTCCAGCAACACGGCGCTGTTGATGAGCCCGACATGGGAGAACGCCTGTGGGAAGTTGCCAAGCTGGCGGTGCAGCCCGGGGTGGTACTCCTCGGCCAGCAGCCCGAGGTCGTTCCGGATGGAGACGAGGCGCTGGAACAGCGCCCCCGCCTCGTCGAGGCGCCCAACCATGGTGTAGTTGTCGACGAGCCAGAAGCTGCAGATGAGGAACGTGGCCTCATGGCCCGCCAGTCCGTCCACGCCCGTCTCGGCCAAGTAGCGCTCCACAAACCCAGCCTTGGTGAGGCCCTTCTCGATGGCGGCGACAGTGCCCAACATGCGCGGGTCATCCGCAGGCAGGAAGCCCATGTGCGGAATCAGGAGCACGCTCGCGTCGAGGGCGTCCGAGCCATAGGACTGCGTGAAGGCCCCCACGCGCGAGTTGTAGGCACGCGCCAGGATGTCGGCGCGGATCTCCTCGCGCAGCGCGCGCCAGCGGGGCAGGCGCTTCTTCAGTTTCTCCGGCGCGTTGGCACCGAACTGCTCGACGAAGCGGACGCCTCGATCCACCGCGACCCACGCCATGAGCTTCGAGTGCGTGAAGTGGAGCTGGCGCTTGCTGCGGATCTCCCAGATGCCCTCGTCCGGACGCTGCCAGCTCTTCTCCACGAAGTCGACGAGCACCTTCAGCGTGTCCCAGGGGAGCGATCCGGCCTCCTGCACCCCGTACACGCGCGCCTCGTACATCGCGTTCAGCGTTTCACCGTAGACGTCGAGCTGGAACTGGCCGTACGCGCCATTTCCGATGCGCACCGGCCGGGACTCCTCGTAGCCGGGAAGCCATGGCAGCTCGACCTCGGGGAGACGGTGCTCGCCGGCGACGCCGTACATGATCTGCGCCTCATCCGGAGCGCCAGCGACGGCACGCAATAGCCAGTCGCGCCAGGCCCGCGCCTCATCGAGGTAGCCTCCTCGCATCAGCGCCTCGAGCGTGAGGGATGCGTCTCGAAGCCAGCAGTAGCGGTAGTCCCAGTTTCGGACTCCGCCGAGTTCTTCGGGGAGCGACGTGGTCGGTGCCGCGACGATGCCTCCGGTCGGCTCATAGGTGAGCGCCTTCAAGGTGATGAGCGAGCGCACCACGGCGTCGCGAAAAGAGCCCTCGTATCGGCACCGGCTCGCCCATTCACGCCAGTACTGCTCAGTCCGCACCAGGTCCCGCTCCGCATCGACAGGGTGCCCCGGCGCAGCCAGGTGCGACGCATAGAACGTCAGCGAGCAGGGGAGCCGCTCACCTGCGCGGACGACAAAGTCCGCTTCCAGGCGGGACGCATCCCAGTCCGGTACGAGCGGAACCGGGCTGATGTATGCGAGCGCGTCCGGCCCCGAGGTCAGGGTGGCGCGGTGGCTGTTGCACTGAATCCAGGGGGTCAACTTGCCATAACCAAAGCGCACCCTGAGGTCGGAATGCATCGGGACCTCACCTTCGAGTCCCTCGACAATGCGGATGATGTCGTGCTCAGTCTCCCCCGGAGGCATGAAGTCGATGATGCGCGCCCGGCCGCCGTCACAGGTAACCTCCGTCTCCAACACCAACGTCTCCGGCCGGTAGCGCTGCTGGACGGCCCGGACCTCCACCGCGGGCCGGAGGCTCCAGTAGCCATGCTCGTTTGTGCCGAGCAACTTGGCGAAGCAGGCATCGGAGTCGATGCGCGGCAGGCACATCCAGTCGATGGAGCCGCTCCGAGATACCAGCGCAATGGTCGTCAGGTCACCGATAAGGCCGTAGTGCTCGAGGGGGGATGACATGTCTGGACATTGGGATGTGAGACGGGCTCGCGCAACGCTCCGCCCCGACGCGCCCGGGCAGCGGAGTGAGCGTCAGCCGCGTCGGCCCGCCATCAAAAGGCCCCGGGCCGGCGGCGGAGCAGGCCCCGGGCCGGAGCCCCAGGACTTCTCACTCATGAAGCCAGTTGGACCACCTGCTTGATGCCACCTGATTCCGTGAGGAGCGCGGGCGCCTCCTGGATGGGAACCCGATGGGTGATGAGGGCGCGCACGCTCTGCGGGAACAAGAACATCGCTTGCTCCAGCTCGCGGAGCGCCAGCTCGTAAGCGCTCCGGCTCGCATTCACGGTCCCGAGGAGCAGTTGGTTCCTCAGCACGATGTTGCGCATCAGGGTGTCCGTATCCACGGGGTTCGGGCCGCCGTGCGCGGGAATGCCTGTGAAGATGAAGAGCCCATTGGGCCCCAGCGCATCGAGGGCCGCGAACGCGACCTTCGACATGCCCACAGCCTCGTAGATGATGTCGAACGTCCCGACCTTCTTTCCGAGCTCCCCAAGGAGCACGTCCTGTCCGGAGACGTAGGTGGCACCGAAGGAGCGGATGAGGTTCGCGCGCTCGCTGGCCGCGGGCTCCAGGGAGTAGACGAAGGTGTCAAAGTGGTTCACCACCATGCTCATGGCGCCCAGGAGCCCCACCGGTCCGGCGCCGAGTGCCAGGGCTCGCACGCGCGCGCGCTCCCAGGGCAGCCTCCGCTGGATGGCCTGTACTTGCTCCGCGGCCTTGGCGGCCACGGAGAGCGGCTCGACCAGCACCGCCACGTCGGAGAGCTTGCGGGGCACCACGACCAGGTGCCCCTCCTCTTCCACCACCCACTCCTGGAGGAAGCCGTGCGCCGCCTTGATGCCCCGCTCCCGGAAATCCCCCGTGACACAGAAGTCCTGACGCTCCGCGCGACAGGGACGGCAGCGCGCATGGGGACAGGGCCGGCGAACGGTGGGGACCACGAGGTCTCCCTCGCGGACCAGGGTGACGTCCGGGCCCGTCTCCACCACCTCCGCGAGCGCCTCGTGCCCGAGAATGAGGTGGTCGGAGTCCGGAGGAGGCGTCCCGTATTCAAAGGCACCGATCTCCCGGTCCGTGCCGCAGATGCCCACTTCGAGGACCTTCAGGAGCACCTGAGAGCCCGTCACGGGCCGAGGCTCCGGCGGGTCGACGAGGCGAACCTCGCGCGTCCCTGGAAACACTGCCACCGCATGCATGCCGCACCTCGCTCAATGACGGGTATGTCTTTCAAATAGGCACGCCCTCGCGACGGAATGCAGGGGCCGGACGGCCGCACCGTGCGGCAGTTCCACGCCCTCGTCAGCCGGGCAGTGCGAGTCGGCTCCCTGCCCCCGCCAGGCGACAGCTTGATTCGCGGGTGAGCGGTGCACACCGATGTGCCAGGGCGACGAATGACACGAAGGGGGGCATTTCGCAGCCAGGCATGGTGGGACAACGATGCAAACCCGAAGAGGCCCCCGCCTACCGGCCGGGCGCTCATCCGCGCGTGCGAGGCCCCCCGGTCAAACCGGAGGCCTCGGACGCATGCGTGACGCCCGCATCGACGACCCACGGCTGCAATTCGACTGGAATCAAGGCGCTGCCAACGGGAGGCGGAACGACACCGCCGATGCACCATCCATCCTGAACACCAGCCCCGAAGCCGCGCCGCCCCCCGGATGAGCCCCCGCACGAGGGTAGCAATACGCACACAGCAATACGCACACGGAGGAGAGCCATGGAGTACGCATCGATTCTCGGCATTTCGGCCCCTGCCAGCCGCGTGGGCCTGGGGACCTGGGCCATGGGCGGGTCGCAGTGGGGCGGCACCAACGACGACGAGTCGGTGCGGACCATCCACGCGGCGCTCGACCTGGGCATCACGCTCATCGACACCGCGCCGGCATACGGCTTCGGTCACTCCGAGAAGGTCGTGGGCAGGGCGCTCGCCGAACGAGGCGGGCGTGAGAAGGTCGTCGTGGCAACCAAGGTGGGCCTGGAGCGGCGCGGGGACGGAGTCATCCGCAACTCGTCGCGACAACAGGTCATCCAGGAGCTCGAGGTCTCGCTGAGACACCTGCGCACCGACTACGTCGACCTCTACCAGGTCCATTGGCCGGACTTCTCCACGCCATATGAGGAGACTGCCCAGGCGCTGCTCGACCTCCAGCGCGCCGGAAAGATCCGCGCGATCGGCGTCTCCAACTACTCCATCGAGGCGATGGAGCGGTTCCGGAGTGTGGCGCCGCTCGCCTCGGCGCAGCCCCCGCTCAACCTCTTCGAACGGGAAGCCTTGGAAGACATCATCCCCTGGTGCCGCACGAATGGCGTGGCCACCCTCACCTACGGCGCACTCTGCCGGGGACTCCTGACCGGGACGATGAACAAGGACACCCGGTTCGAAGGAGACGACCTGCGACAGACCGACCCCAAGTTCCTGCCTCCGCGCTACGCACAGTACCTGCAGGCCGTCCAGCGGCTCGCGCAGTTCGCGCGCGAGCGCTACGACAAGGGCGTGCTCCCGTTCGCGGTCCGCTGGGTGCTGGACCAGCCCGGCGTCACAGTGGCGCTGTGGGGAGCCCGCCACCCCGGCGAGTTGGAGCCGCTGCGGGACGTGATTGGCTGGAGACTCGACGACGAGGCCCTGACGTACACGGACTCGGTGGTGAACGAGTCCGTGCCCGAGCCCGTAGGCCCCGAGTTCATGGCGCCCCCGGAGCAACGTCCGGAAGAATCGGGCGAGCGGCCAGGGGCGCCCGCCTGACCCACGCTGGAGGCATCCTGCGCTGCTGTCCGAGCCGAAGCCATTTCCTTCGCTTCAGGACAAGAAGCGCGGACCTGATGCAGCTTCTCGACCGACCCGCGTGCCCCGGCTTTGCCCGAGGCCCGTGACGTCCTGGCTCAGAAGCACCTTTCCGAGGTATCGAAGGACGAGTTCGCCACGTACTTGCAGGTGCAGTTGCTCACCTTGCAGTTGAACGAGGCGTTCTCCTGACAGAGCGAGTCCACCTTGCGCCAGGCCATGATGGGCATATCCTCGAACTCGTCCTCGTGCAGGTACAGCGTGTCCCCCTTGACGGCGAACGCATAACGGAAGGTCTCGTTGAAGGCATCCTCCCTGGTCCCGTAGCAGGAACTCGCCGTGGTGATGACCAGGTGGTTCCCATCCACCTTCCAGGTCCCCAGGATGTTCCCCCAGCTGCCGCCCACCTTGAGGACGGACTTGCCCTTGAAGAGCAGGGCGCGCGCGTCCTCCGAGCCGCGCTCCAGGCGATACAGCCCCTCAGGCACCGAGCCTCCCTTCAGCGCGGGGGCGTCCGTCACCGGCGCCTGGTCCGACTCCCACGAGGTACACCATCCGATCGCGTCGCACTTGAGTGCGGAGTCCCCATCACCATCGCTCGAGTCACCACAACCCACCGCCAGCATGGAGAAAAGCACCAGGTACCGCGTCATCGCCTTCATGTCGTCCTCCCGAGGAGTCACGGTGGGGGAATGAACACCCCCTCCTGACAGGGAGAGACAGGCCGGGCGACACCGTTGCAGGAAATCGACCGAGCCCCTCCGTGACAGCGTCCCAGCGCCTCCCAGGCGCAGCGACTGAACTGTGGGTAGGCCCAGGGGTGCTCACCCAACCTGTGGCCTGGATGCCCTGGGAGGGAAGGTCCGGGCCTCTGCCAGGATGGCGCCTGGGTGACGGGACGCCTTGCGCCATGTCCGGGAAATTCGAACGAAGGCCTGTCACGCTCATCGGCCGTGCCGCCTAGAAGGCGCGAGGACGGCACGAGGCCCGTCCCAGAGGACCTTCTTGATGCATGCCGCTGTTGACTTCGCGCCGGAGCAGGAACAGGTCGTTTGCGCGGGCCGGAGGGCGCCTGCTCGTGCCCCGATGTCGCTGGGTTGACCGATTCACAGGGGAGCAGGGTGACTTCCCTCGAGGTACGGGCCTGAACCGGAAGCATTCAGCATGAGCGTGCGCACGGTCTCTGAACTCGATGCGCTGATGGCACGGCTCGCCGAGGGCGACCGGGTCGCGTTCACGCGTGTCTTCGAGTTGCTCTGGGGCCCCATCCAGAAGCTATGCCTGAGCCTGCTCAGGAACGAAGCAGACGCCGCTGACGCCGGCCAGGAAGCGATGCACAAGATTCTCGAACGCGCCTCCGACTTCGACAAGACCCGTCCGGCGATGCCCTGGGCCCTCGCCATCGCGGGCTGGGAGTGCCGGACCCTGGCGCGCCGCCGAGATCGCCGGCGCGAATCCCAGGCGGACGCCATGCCCTCGTGCGCCGGACCTCACGCGGAGGAGGAGTTCCTCCAGCGGGACCTGACCGCCGCCGCGATGGCCGCCCTGGGAGAGCTCTCGGAGTTGGACCGCGAGGTGCTCATCGCCACGTTCTGGGACGAGGCCGCGTCGGTCTCTGGCGCCACGCTGCGAAAGCGCCGGGAGCGCGCACTGGACCGGCTCCGAAAGACTTTCAGGAGGCTCTATGGGCTCGACTGACATCCAACTGCTTCAACGACGGGTGCGCCGGACCTACGAGCTCGCGAGGCTGCGGCGCGCGCTCGTGGGCGTGCTCCCGATTGTCGTCGTCACCGCGATTGCCGCCCTTCTCGCGAGCCGGCCCGCGCCACCTCTCACGTTCGGCCTGGCGACAGCGCTCATGGGAGCGATGATGCTCTGGCACGGCCGCGATCCGCAGAAGGCGTTCCTGCCTGGCGTCATCGCGGGGCTCGTCCCGCTCGCGCTCGCGCTCGGCACCGGCACCCTGCACACTTGCGGCACAGCCAACTGCTCCTTCTTGTGCATCCCTGCGTGTGTGCTCGGCGGTGTGGTCGCGGGCATGGCCGTGTCGGGGGTCAGCCTCCAGCGTCGCGCGGGCCCCTGGTTCTGGGTCTCTGCCTCCGGACTCGCGCTACTTACCGGCGCCATGGGCTGCGCGTGCATGGGCGCATCGGGTATCGTCGGCCTTGGCATGGGCTTCGGAGCAGGGATTGTTCCTGGCCTCTTGCGTCGCGCTTTCAGCAAGAAAGAATCCTGAACAAACGCTCTTGATTCTCGAACGCTCGCCGATGCTCGGACTCGCACCATCGCCCCGAATTTCCTCGGAGCGCTGGCCTCCGCCTGGTCATGAGACGTTCGGCCGCTCGAGAATCGTTAACTCCGGCTTGGCGGAGACCCTTCAAAGGGAGACATGACGATGAGAGCCAATCTCTGGGCTGTAGTGGGACTGATGATGCTCGCGGGGGCCTGTAAGCAGCAGGCCGCGCCCGCCATGAAGGTGACGCCAGCACCTCCAGCCCTTGAACAGAGTGCGGGGCAGCAAGGCCACCTCACCCTCGTCACGGACCGCAGCCTTGTCTGCATGGTGAACGACCAGCACATGGGACAGCCACAGATTCCCGTCGAGGTCAGCGGGCGCACGTATTACGGCTGCTGCGAGATGTGCAAGGACCGGCTCGCGAATGACGCGACGTTCCGGACCGCGACGGACCCGGTGAGCCAGCGGCCCGTGGACAAGGCGACGGCCGTCATCGGCATCACGCAGGACAACTCCGCGCTCTACTTCGAGAACGACCAGACCTTCGCCGCCTACTCGCGTCAGGCTGCGGGGGCGCCCCGGTAGGTCTGCGCCCGCTGGAAAGTCCCGGACGCGGCCCTCGAATGGCGTGGGCGGCCTCGTGAGTCCCCGCAAGCGCTGCCCCCGCCGGACCCCAACGAATCTCAAGGTGTCACGCTCCACACCTGACGCGCCTAGGAACACGTCGATTCAGCCAGTTCGCTCGCACGCATCCGCGGACGGCAGGCTCGGCGCACCTCGTCGCTGTGCGTGAATCATCAAGGAGATGTCGTGTACGGGTTTGCATTGCTCTCGCGTGGCGCCGCCGCCATTTCAGGCTTCGGCGCCATGCTCGCCGTTGCCTTATCTCCGGCCGAAGCCCTGGCTCAAACGTTGACCCTGCGCGAGTCATTGGACACCGCGCTTCACAACTACGGCGACATCCGCGCGAAGCAGTCTCGTCGCGACGCGGCTGAGCATGATGTGTCATACACCCGGAAGAGCTATCTCCCTGACGTCGTGCTGTCGGCGCAGCAGACATTCGGCACTGTGAATGCCCTGCATGGGACGCTCTATTCTCCTGGCGGACCCTCCAATGCATCGACCAGCCTCCCGTTGCCGGAGCAGAACTGGAACGCGGCGTTCGGCGCCTTGTACTCGGTGCTCGTCCACTGGAACGTCTCCACCTTCGGCCGTCTCGACCGGCAGATTGAGCTGTCGGAGAGGACGCACGAACTGAAACAGCGCGAGCTCGAACTCGCGCGGTTCCAGCATGGGGTTCGCGTCACCCACGCGTACCTCAACCTATCGACCGCTCAGCGCATCACCCACATCCAGAAGCAGAGCGTGGCGCGCTTCGAGGTCGTGCTCGAGTCCGTCCAGAGCCACGCCGAGAACGGATTGGTCCCCGGGGTGGATGTCTCCTTCGCGCGCGCCGAACTCGCCAACGCCAGGTCCCTCCAGCTCAAGGCCTACGACGCCGAGCTCCTGGCATCGAAGGAGCTTGCGGTCCTGATGGGCGTTCCGTTTCGCGAGTTCCAGCTCGAGCCGACGTTCCACCAGTCGACGCCCGAGTCCGGCGAGCCAGCGCACGTCGCGCCCGGACATCCCGTCCTCGCGGAGCATGAAGGGAAGGTCCGCCGCAGCGAGCAGGAAAAGAAGGTGGCCGCGGCCGAGGGCCTTCCCACGCTCTTCGCCTTCGGAATGTTGCAGGGGCGCGGCTCGGGCTTTCGCTCCAACTATGCGCAGGACCCGGGCGCATTCTCGAGCGGGTACCTCGGCGGGGTAGGCATCGATCGGGGCAACACCCTTGTCGGGTTGGGATTGAGCTGGAACCTGGCCTCCGTGCTGCGCAGCTTCTCCAGCGAGGCGGCGCGGGACGCGCGTACCCGCGCGCTCCACCAGGAGCAGGAGTTGGTCACCCAGGAGCTGGTTGCCCAGGCGCGCTTCGCCGAGCACAAGTTCGACCTGGCGCGAGAGGTGACCCACCACGCCGTGTTGCAACGGGACGCCGCCACGGAGGGGTTCCGGCAGAGCAAGGCCCGCTACGACAGTGGGCTCGGGACGATTGTCGAACTCACCCAGGCGACGTTCTCCGCGACCCGGGCCGATGTCGACCTCGAGCTCGCCCAGAACGGCATCTGGCAAGCCCTTCTCCTCAAGTCGGCCGCGGCCGGTGACCTCAACGAATTCCTGCAGCAGGTCCGTGGAGTGAAGAAGCAATGAGCATCCTGAAGGTCTCCTTACGAAGGCCCATCACCGTACTCGTGCTGGTCGTCGCCATGGTCTTCTTTGGTGTGCGTGCGGCCGGAGACATCAAGGTCGACGTCCTGCCGGAGATGAACCTCCCTGTCGTGTACATCGCGCATACCTTCAACGGGTATACGCCGGCACAGATGGAGGGGTACTTCACGAAGATGTACGTGAACATGATGCTGTTCACGAACGGCATCAAGAACATCGAGACGAAGAACTCCCAGGGCCTGACCCTGATGAAGCTTTCGTTCTACGAAGGCACCGACATGGGGCAAGCGGTCGCGGAGATCAACGCGCTCTCGAATCGCTCCCAGGTGTTCCTGCCCCCCGGTGCGCCTCCCCCCTTCATCATCCGCTTCGATGCCTCGTCGCAGCCGGTGGGACAGCTGGTGTTCCGCAGCGAGAGCAAGACCAACAACCAGCTCCAGGACATCGCCAACTTCACCGCACGGCCGTTCCTCATCTCCATCCCCGGCCTCACGACGGCGCCCCCGTTCGGCGGCAGCCCGCGCACGATTGAAATCAACATCGAGCCGGAGAAGCTGCGCGTGCACAACCTCACGCCCGAACAGGTCGTGGAGGCCATCGCTCGCCAGAACGTGACGGCGCCCTCCGGGAACGTCCACGTCGGCGACGTGACCTACATCACCCCGACCAACAGCACCCTTCGCGCCGTGGAGGACTTCGGGAACATCCCGCTCCTCAAGGGCTCGGTGGCGAACGTCTACGTCCGAGATGTCGCGACCGTGAAGGACGGAGCCGACATCGCCACCGGCTACGCCCTGGTGAACGGCAAGCGCTCCGTCTATCTCAACGTCGCCAAGGCGGGGAATGCCTCGACGGTGCACGTGGTGCAGCAGCTCAAGGAGTCCATCCCCCGAATCCAGAGCAACCTGCCCGACGACGTGCACATCTCCTACGAGTTCGACCAGTCCGTCTACGTGGTGGGGGCTCTGAAGGGGCTGATTGCGGAGGGCGTGCTCGGCGCGGTGCTGACGGGGCTGATGGTCCTGCTGTTCCTGCGTGACGTGCGCTCCGCCATCATCGTCATCATCACGATTCCCATCGCCATCATCTCCGGCGTGCTGTTCCTCAAGCTGTTTGGCCAGACCATCAACATCATGACCTTGGCCGGCCTGGCGCTCGCAGTTGGCATCCTGGTGGACGAGAGCACGGTGACCATCGAGAACATCCATCAGCACCTCCAGCGAGGCAAGACGGTGGCGGTGGCGGTGTGGGACGCGTGCCTGGAGATCGCCTTCTCGAAGCTGCTCATCCTGCTGTGCATCCTCTCTGTCTTCGCGCCCGCCCTCACGATGGGCGGAATCCCCGGGGCGCTCTTCCGACCGCTCGCGCTGGCCATCGGGTGCTCGATGGTCGTCTCCTTCCTCCTCTCGCAATCACTGGTGCCGGTGATGGCGAACTGGATGCTCAAGCAGCACGGCCCGCCCCCGGGCGGTGAGGGCGCCAGCCCCTCCCCTGGACGCGTGCGCCGCGTGATTGAGGGCATGCTGCCGCACAGGAAGTTGCTCGTCTCGGCAGGCGTGGGAGGCCTCATCGTCCTGGCGGTGGTCTCGCTCCAGCGCATTGGCAAGGACGTGCTGCCGAGAGTCAACTCCAGCCAACTCCAGTTGCGGCTCCGCGCGGCGGAGGGAACCCGAATCGAGAAGACCGAGCAGGTCGTCCACCAGGCAATGGGCCTCGTCGAAGAAGTCGTGGGCGCCGGGAAGGTCCGAATCTCCTCGGCCTACGTGGGCCAGCACCCCTCATCGTTCGCCATCAGCCCCATCTATCTCTACAACGCGGGCCCCCACGAGGCGCTCCTGCAGGTCGCCTTCGAGGGCGGCGTCGGCGACATCGACGCGTTGAAGGAGCGCATCCGGCAGCGAGTGCGCGAGGCGATGCCAGACGTCCAGGTCGCGTTCGAGCCCGTGGAAATCACGGAGAAGATTCTCGGTCAGGGCGCGCTGTATCCCATCGAGGTCCGGTTCTCCGGGATGAAGAAGAAGGTCAACGAGAAATACGCGGGGATGCTGCTCGAGAAGCTCCGGGGCATCCCCTATCTGCGAGACCAGCAGGTGCAGCAGTCGCTGCGCTACCCGGTCCTGAACGTGGAGGTGGACCGGATTCGCGCGGCCCAGTTGGGCATCGACATGCAGGACGTCACGCGCTCCCTGACCGCGTCCACGTCGTCCTCGCGCTACACGTCCAAGAACATGTGGGTCGAAGGCATGATGGGCATCGCATACGACGTGCAGGTCCAGACGCCCGCGAGCGAGCTGAACAGCGAGCAGGACCTTGCGCAGGTGCCGCTGTTGAAGAACGCGAGCCGCCCCGTCCTCGGGGACGTGGCGACCATCACCCCTGGCATCGCGCACGGGGAGACGCACAACCTGGGGACCATGGCGTTCGCCTCGGTGACCGCGAATATCCACGGCAAGGACCTGGCGCAGGCCCGGCGCGACGTGCAGGCGGCGATTGCATCCATGGGCGAGCTGCCCAAGGGCGTCAACGTGCAACTGGCGGGACTCTCCGTCGTCCTCGACGACACCATGCGCAGCCTCGCGAACGGGCTGGTGGTCGCGGTCCTGGTCGTCTTCCTGCTGCTCGCGGCCAGCTTCCAGTCGTTCCGGTTGGCCACCGTGGTCCTGACGGCGGTTCCGGCCGTCGTACTGGGAGCGGTCATCTCCCTGCGACTCACCGGCTCCACGCTCAACCTCCAGTCCTACATGGGCATCATCATGGCCGTCGGTGTCTCCATCGCCAACGGCGTGTTGCTGGTGGCGAGCGCCGAGCAGCGCCGGAAGGCGGGCGCGAACGCGCCCCTCGCCGCGCTCGAAGGCGTATCGCTGCGCGTGCGTCCCATCTTGATGACGACGCTGGCAATGCTCGCGGGAATGCTGCCCATGGCCATCGGGCATGGGGAGGGCGGCGACCAGATGGCCCCCCTGGCGCGAGCAGTCATCGGTGGCCTGAGCGCGTCGACGCTGATGGTGCTGTTCGGCCTGCCGCTCGCGTTCGCCTGGGCGCAGGACGCGGTCCCTACGACGTCCCGGTCTCTTGACCCTACCGATGTGGAGAGTGAACACCATGCCATGGAAGCAGCCTGAAATGCGTACACGAGCGAACCGCTGGTGCATCCTGCTGACCCTCGGTGGGTTGGCGAGCGTGAGCGGCTGCCGGACCGCCGAGCCCTCCATGGAGGCCACCGTTCCCACCGCGCGCGCAGCCACTGAGACCTTCCGGGTCGAGGCATCCCGGCTGGCGTCGAACCTGCGACTGCCGGCCGAGCTGGTCGCGGACCAGACGGTGGACGTGTACGCGAAGGTCAACAGCTACGTGAAGCACCTCCGAGTGGATATCGGCGACGTCGTCAAGAAGGGCGACCTGCTGGTGACGCTCGAAGCGCCGGAGATTGAAGCGCAGCTCGCATCCGCCAGGGCGCGGTGGGCCGCGATGGAGGCGCTCCATGTCGCGTCGAAGGCAAGCTACGAGCGCACCGTGCGGACCAGCGCGACCGAGGGTGCCGTGGCCCACGACGCGGTCGACCAGGCGCGGGCGAAGGAGCAGGCGGATGCCGCGCAGGTGGTCGCCGCCAAGGCGCACTACGACGAGCTCCTGGCCATGCGGAGCTACCTGGTGATGCGGGCACCATTCGACGGCGTCGTGACGGAACGGAACGTGGAGCTCGGGACCTACGTGGGACCCTCGGGCCGGGGCTCGCACAAGCCGATGCTGGTGGTGCGGGCCGTCCAGAAGCTTCGGCTCCACGTGTCGATTCCAGAGGCGTACAGCCCCTATGTCCACCTGGATGAGACAGTGAAGTTCACCGTACGCTCGCTCCCGGGGCGCGAGTTCTCCGCGCGCATCACCCGGAGGGCGAGGGCGCTCGACGCGGAACTCCGCGCGGAGCGAATCGAGGCGGACGTCGACAACCCGGACGGGGCGCTCCTGCCCTTGATGGTCGCCGACGCGAGCATTGCGCTCTCCTCGCAGGGACCCACCATCATGATTCCCCGGACGGCGCTGGTGGAGAGCGGAATGGGCACCTACGTCCTGCGGGTGCAGGATGGCGCGGCGAAGCGCGTGCCTGTCTCACGCGGCATGCGTGCCGGCGAGAAGGTCGAGGTATTCGGCGCGATTGAGACTGGAGACGTGCTCGTGTTGAAGGCGTCGGAGGAGATGAAGGACGGAATGGCCGTTGCCGGCGGCTGAGCTCCGCCCAGGTCGGCATGAATCGTCAACTGGCCGGGCACCGGAAGCGGATGGGCGGGTGTGCATAAAACTGCACACCCATCATTCGTCTCTTTGATTGGAATATTTCCAGGACCGCCATGTACAACCGCGCCTGTCGGCGGGCTGCTCGCTCCAAGCGAGGGACCGCAAGACAGCGCACACCTCCCGCTGGCGGCCGGGCCTCTGGGCACTCATTGGACGAATCATGTCGATGAGCCGTTCACCCGCATTGCCTCTATTGCTTTGCCTGACCGCGTTGGGATGCTCGGAGCCAGAGCCATCTTCTCCGACTCCCGACGCGGGCCCTACTCCGGATGCGGGCCCATTACCCGACGCGGGCCCTACTCCGGATGCTGGCCCCGCTCCGGATGCGGGGCCGGACGAGGACCCGGCCCTCCAGGTGCGCATCCAACGCATGCGACGCTACCACTCGCCCGGCGGAGTCGAGATGCGCCCCGAGGACTTCGAGAAGACGCCCATCTCCCTCTTCGTCGCGGACGGAACCTCGCTGAACGAAGTTCCGGGGAGAATCGGCGGCCCTGGAGAGTTCATCTTCTCGAACGTGCCGGACGGAACGTATTACGTAAAGGTGGGCACGGACTACGTCGTCACCCGCGCTCGTGACGTGGACCTGAGCATCAACCTCATGGGACGCCCCGATGTTCGGTTGCAAGACAGGTCATTCGCCTATGTGGACATCGCGCTGACTCACTTGGAACCCTGGCAATACAGCCCCTTCCCAACGCCACCCGAGGCGCCGGGCTCCTCGCTGGAAATCATGTCCGAAGAAGTTCCCCTCTCCGCGACTCTGGCGGTGTCTGACGGACTCGCCGAGGGCCAGACCTCATGGAACAACTCGGGTAGGAGTTTTGACAACGCGGACACTGTTCCAGTCTTCGAACGAGAACGCGGAGATAGGATTTGGGTGCACCAGTACGCCCCGCGACAGGCCGAGGCGCTGCCCGATGGCACTCCACTCGGATACAGCGCCATCGTGCGTTCCGCTCAGCTGGCCCCGCTCGACTTCGACGGCACCCACCTGATGCCCATCCAAGGAAGCCTCCAAGCTGTGCCCAGCACGCATTCACTCTCCGTGGACTGGAAGGTCTCCGACTTCAAGGCTCTCGCCGAGCAAACGCATCCAGGCGCCCAGGCGCGTCCTCTCGTGCTCTCCATCGTCACCACCATCCCCGGGGAAGCGGATGTGAGGGTTCCCACGAATGGGCCCATCCTCGCGGCGATGTTGCGCCCACCCTCCATGGCGGAGGATGTCCAGACCACCCTCGTCTATGGCAACCCCTATCCCTCCAGCCGGGATGTGCTGGTTCGTGCTTACGTGAGCCTTCGCATTCCCCGCGCCCCCGGGGCGAATCAGTTTTTCACCACCGGCTCAATTGCATGGGTGGACCGTGTTGCGAACCTCTCGGGCCGGCCCATTCGTCCCCTTGTACAACCGCCCCGTGCCTTGATGGTGGATGGGGCCGACGGATACCTCCCGAGAACGCTCACCAGCGGACCTCAGGTCATCTCCTGGCAGGCGCCTGCGGACGGCGCGCCCGACGGCTATGTCGTGTCATTCGGAGCCCCCTCTCGCGTGGGTGGCGAACGCATCTACCTCGCCGGGGACGCGACCTCCGTCGTCATTCCTCCGGACCTGCTTCCACCCGGCACCTCCTTTCTCCACATCGACGCGATTCGCTCGGAAGGATATGCGCGCTCCGGACAGCCAATGACCGCGTATGACCATGTTCCGAGAGGCAGCGCGACCACGGTCAGCGGAGCGTTGACCCTCCCCAACTCCATCCACTGACGCCAGCGCTCGGCGGAGTCGGCGCTGGTACATCCTCACCGACTCCGTTGAGGCTTACTGTTCTGCTTCGTCTCAAGCGCAGTGGGGACGGATGGCATCAACGGCTTCACCCTGGAGCCGAAGCGCTGGAACGGCGACGACTTCTTCGAGCCCCGCGGCGTCAGGGTGGTCTCCGAGCGCCTCGCCAGCCTCGTCACAGAGTCGGTCGCTGCCTCATGCGTGCGTCCAAGCCCCCCTGGGCAGGGCGTCATCGCGAGTGAACGAGGCGCGCACGGTCATCATTCACCCCCGGGTCAACGCTACGCGAGCGCGACTTTGTACGTAGGCAAAGCATCTGCCTGTCCGCGCGACTGTCAGGGATGCGTCGTATGACTTGGCCTGCCGTCACGTGCGAGGCATGGACAAGCACCAACTCCGTGCTCCAGTGTGCGCGGCACCAACGCTCCTGACTCAGGGATGAAGGCATGAAGACGAAGCTCGCCGCGGTGACACTGGTTGCATCCCTGCTCGCGTCGTCCGCCGCGTGGGCCGCGGTGACGGTGCGCTATTACAACCGCGATTCGCGCGACCACTCGTGGTCCGTGGTGTGTAGCGGCGTGAAGACGTCGGTGACGTTCGGCAAGAGCCAGACGGCCTCCGTCACCATCCAGGGCTCCGGGCCCTGCTCCGTGAAGACGGACGCGGGAACCGTGGTCCTCAAGGGCGGTGAAGACCTGGAAATCAAGGACGGGCGCATCCTGGTGAAGTGAGCGCCTGCCCGCCCGACGTCCGCAGCTTAGGTTAAATCCGGACCAATTTAACCTACCTGAGCTCAAAATAAGACCAGTCCGGATTGAATCTAGCGCGAGCTCGCCACATCCTGCATTGCGTCAGTCTTCCGGGTGGAGGCGCAATGAAGAAGTGGTTCGCGATGGCCCTTCTCGTGGGTGTGGGTGTGACGGGGTTGCTGGTCGAACCGGCGGCGCAGTTGAAGCAAGGGGGGCCCATCGACACCTCGGACACGGCGTGGATCCTCACAGCCACGGCGCTGGTCCTGCTGATGACGCCGGGACTGTCCTTCTTCTACGGCGGCATGGTGCGGCTGAAGAACGTGGTGTCCACGCTGCTGCAGAGCTTCATCGCCATGGCGGTCATCAGCCTGATCTGGGTGGTGGTGGGCTTCAGCCTGTGCTTCGGCGACAGCTTCCATGGGCTCATCGGCGACCCGCGAACCTTCTTCATGTTCAGCGGCGTGGGCGGTGAGACGCACCCGGACCTGGCACCCACCATCCCCTTGATGCTGTTCGCGCTGTTCCAGCTCAAGTTCGCCATCATCACCCCGGCGCTCATCACCGGCGCGTTCGCGGAGCGCGTGCGCTTCAAGGCGTACGTGCTCTTCATGGTGCTCTTCACGCTCGTCATCTACGCGCCGCTGGCGCACTGGACGTGGCACCCGGAGGGCTTCCTCCGTCAGTGGGGCGTGCTCGACTTCGCGGGCGGCACGGTGGTGCACATGTCCGCGGGCTTCGCGGCGCTGGCTGGCGCGCTGGTGCTGGGCCGCCGCAAGGTGCACGTGGAGAACACGACGCACGCGCCCGCCAACATCCCCTTCGTGATGCTGGGCACGGGCATGCTGTGGTTCGGCTGGTTCGGCTTCAACGCGGGCTCGGCGATGTCGGCCTCGTCGCTGGCCACGCTGGCCTTCGCCACCACCAACACGGCGTCCGCGGCGGCGATGCTGGGATGGATTGCCTTCGACTGGCTGCGCGGCCGCAAGCCCAGCGCCATGGGCGCGTGCATCGGCGCGGTGGTGGGCCTGGTCGCGGTGACGCCCGCGGCCGGCTTCATCACCGTGGGGCAGAGCATCTTCGTGGGTCTGGTCGCCAGCTTCGTGAGCAACGCGGCGGTGCACTTCAAGAACCGCACCCCCGTTGATGACACGCTGGACGTCTTCCCCTGCCACGGACTGGGCGGCGTGGTGGGCATGGTGCTGACGGGCGTGCTGGCCAAGGACGTGGGCCTCATCCACGGCGAGACGCGCACCTTCATGATGCACATGCTGGCGCTGGTGCTGGTGTCGGTGTTCTCCTTCGCCGGCTCGTTCCTGCTCTACAAGTTGGTGGACCGCATCGTCCCGCTGCGCGTCACCCGCGAGCACGAGGAAGAAGGCCTGGACCTGAGCCAGCACGGCGAGACGGTGGGCGAGTCCATCATCGCGGCCGCGCCACAGCCCGCGCTCACCGCGACGACGGCGGTCGCCACCGAGCCAGCGCCGGACGCATCCCGCCTGCCTCAGCCAGCCTGAACGACACCGAAGTCCTGTGTCGCGTGCCGCCGCTCGGAGTCCCGGGCGGCGGCCCCGTTCGAAGCCTGAGCAGCCTCAGCTGCTCTTCTTCCTCGCCGCGGGCGCGCGCCCCTTGCGTGCCGCGGCCCGGGTGGGCGCGGTTTCCGGCATGGGGCCCGTCGAGGGCGTCCCCGTCTCCACGGTGGGCTTCTGCCGGCGCTTCAACCGGCGCGGCGGCAGCAGGTCCGGTTCGCCGGGCACCTTCTGCGCCATGAAGATGGCGGCATCCAGCTTGTAGAAGCTCCGCGTCCGGTACCACGTCAGGGCGGACTCGTTGTTCTCCGCCACCTCCAGGACCAGGTGCGTACAGCCCCGCGTCCGGGCCAGGTGCTGGAGCTGATCCAACATGAAGCTGCCCACGCCCCGCCCCTGGTAGTCCGGGTGCACCGCCAGCTCCTCCACAAAGAGCGGCCGCATGCCCCGCTTCTCGAACCAGCGGGGGTTCACCCAGTTGTCGTCCCCGGTGGCCTCGAAGGCGCACTCCGAGTAACCGACGATGCTGCCGTCCACCTCATAGAGGAGCTGTTCGATCCACTCCGAGGTGTAGACCTCCAGGAATCGCCGCTTGGAGCGAGGCCGCTGGTATTCCACCGTCTCCCGGTTCACGTCCCGGAAGACGAGCTTGAGGAACTCCCAGGTCCGGTTCAGGTCCCGCCTGTGGATGCGGCGCACTCGGACTTCGAGTGAGTCCGGGGGTTTGGGAGTCTTGGCCTTCGGCATACGCCCGCCTCCTTAGCAGGCTGCCGGTGGGACGCACAGTCTCGTCGCGTGCTACGACCCGGCTGGGTGTACTGCGACATCAGGAGGGTTGCCTCATGGGGGGGTGGGAGGATGGAATGGGCGAAGTTTCCCCGGAATGCCCTGCCTGAGAGTCCCAGCCCCATGACCCTACCCGCTGACGGTGACCTCCGCATTGATGAGGTCCTGCGGAATACGTACAGGATTGTCTCCCTACTGGGACGGGGAGGAATGGGCTCGGTGTACCTGGCCCAACACCTGCGGCTTCCCGGCAAGCAGGTCGCGGTCAAGGTGCTGCGTGGCGGCGACCACCTGACGCCCGAAATCTTCGCGCGCTTCCGCCGGGAGGCGGAGATTGCCTCGCGGCTGGGCCACCCCAACATCGTCGAGGTGCTCGACTACGACACCCTGGAGAACGGCAACCCGTTCCTGGTGCTGGAGTACCTGCGCGGTGAGAGCCTCCAGGAGCGCCTGGCGCGCGGACGCCTGCCCATGGAGGACGTGGTCTCCTTCACCCGGCAGATGGGCTCGGCGCTCCAGGCGGCGCACGGCGCGGGCGTCATCCACCGCGACCTCAAGCCAGCCAACGTGTTCCTGGTGCCCACCGACTCCGGTGGCGTGGTGGGCGAGCGCGTGAAGCTGCTCGACTTCGGCATCTCCAAGGTCCTCAGCTCCACGACGGTGCAGACGCAGGAGGCGACCATCATCGGGACGCCTCAGTACATGTCACCGGAGCAGGCCCAGGGGAAGAACCGGGACATCGACGCGCGCACGGATGTCTTCGCGCTGGGGTGCATCGTCTACGAGATGATGGCCGGCAAACCCGTGTTCGGCTCAGGCAGCCTCGCCCAGATGATCTTCCGCGTCGTCTATGAGCCGCCCGAACCGCTGGCCCCGCTCTGTCCCGAGGCCACGCCGGAGGCCATCTCCGCGGTGATGCGCGCGCTCGCCAAGGGCGTGGACGAGCGCTACCCGGACGTCTCCTCCTTCATCGAGGACTTGACGGGCACGCCGCTGCACTCGCTGTCCACCACGGCGGGCAATCAGCCCGCCCCGCGCCCCCAGGCCCCGGCGTCCGGAATCGCGCTGCCCTCCACGGACCCGGCCTCACTCTCCGCCACCGTCCCGCCCGGAAGCCTGAAGGTGGCACCGGACACGGGCCGCGAGGGCTTCGATTCCACGATGGCGCCCGGCACCGGCCAGCAGGGCTTCAGTCCATCCACCACGGGGCAGATGGGCGTGGCGCAGGCGCAGGGCTTCAGTCCATCCGCCACGGGGCAGATGGGCGTGGCGCAGTTGTCCGCCGCATCGCTCATCGACCCGCCTGGCCTGGAGCCCACGCTCATCTCAAAGCAGCTTCCGGCCATTCCCGTGCCGGAACGCCCCGCTCAGCACCACACGGCCGTGAGCGTTCCCGTGCCCATCCCGGGCGCCGCCGAGGCCGATGCCGCCGCCGCGCTGGTGTCCGCTCCGTCCACGCCGGTCTCGCCGCCCCCTGCGGCAAAGGGGCGCGGTGCATTCATCGGCGCCACCGCGGCGGTCCTGCTGGCATCCAGCGTGGGACTCGTCTGGTGGATGAAGGGTGGGACCTCCGGCACGGGCTCGCCCACGACGCCCGTGGCAGACGCCCGCGCGCCCCAGGACGCGCGGCAGGCCAACGGTGCGCAGCAGACCAACGGCCAGCAGGCCAACGGCACGCAGGCAAACGGCACGCAGGCAAACGGCACGCAGCAGACAAACGGCACTGAGCAGGCCAACGGCACTGAGCAGGCCAACGGCACTGAGCAGGCCAACGGCACGCAGACTCCGCCGGACACAGAGAACCCGCAGCAGGTGGTGGTGGCCACTGTCACCCCGCCCGACAAGCCGACCTCTCGCCCGGTGACGCGTCCCGAGCCCAAGGAAGAACTTCCCGAGCAGGTCCGCAAGCTGTTGAAGGAAGGAGAAAGCGCGTTGGCCTCGGGTGACGCCAGCCGAGCCATCGCGCTGGCACGCAGCAGCCAGCGCACGAAGCGCTCCATCGCGGCGTATTCGCTGCTCACCCGCGCATACTGCCAGCAGAAGGACCTGGGCGGTGCGGTCAGCGAGTGGCCCAAGGTCGCGTCAGCGGAGCGTGCCAAGGTCAAGAAGTTCTGCCAGAAGCACGACATCGAGCTCTGAAACAGCGGGCCATCCGGGTTGGGGGGCCCTCATGCAACACGAGGTGATTCGCTTGAGAAACATGGTCGCAGTGATTGTCACGGCAGTCGCGCTGGGGGCGTCGCAGGCCCTGGCCGCCGCGCCGGTGGAAGCTGGCAAGGTGTACTCCGGTACGGAGGGCGAAGAGGTGGCCGTGGTGCCGCTCACGCCCCGTTCCGACAAGAAGTTCATCCTGCGCGTGAAGGGCACGGGCTCGGAGTTCGACGGCCTGGTGTTCCCCTACGAGCAGAACGACTGGAGCACCCGCAGCACCGAGCAGTTCAACTACAGCACCCAGTGGCACGGCCGGAAGTACACGGCCCTGCACGTACGCGACACGAAGTACGAGCTCTACGTGCCCGGCCGCCAGCGCCCCATCCGCCTGGCCTATGACGAGAAGAAGACCGCCGCGCTGAAGCCGGAGGAGGTCTACGCGCTGCACCAGAAGCAGATGAAGGACGGCACCCTGGCGAAGCTGATGGCCTTCGACCGCAAGGGCGAGGAGTCCGGCCACAACAAGGAATTTGCCGCCACCCTCCAGGAGATGAACAACGCGTGTGGCACGTCCGTGGCCGCCCGCATCGACTGGAGCAGCATCAACGAGGACCAGCTCAAGGAGCTGAGCATCTCCAGCTTCTGTGGCACCCCGCTGACCAGCCTCAAGGAGCTGTGCACCGCGTCCGCCATCGCGAAGCAGACCATCCAGGAGAAGGTGAAGCAGGTCAGCTGCCGCTTCGGCTCCGCGTTGGAACCCAAGATTGAAGCGGACCGCGTCATCTGGACGACCTCCCGCGACGCCTCCAATCAGGACAAGTTCGCCACCAAGTACTTCAAGCAGAACCTGTAGTCGGAGCCTTCACGATGCGATTCCAGCGTTTCGCCTTCGCGGCGATGTCTTTCGCGTGTACCGCCGCCATGGCGGCCGAGCCCATCCAGCCCCCCTGGGGCAAGGAGTCCAACCTCGGCGAGAAGATGATGTTGGAGGCCACGTCGGTGTGCACCGACGGCAAGGGCCACTTCGTGGCGCTCACGCCCGACGACGAGGACACCAACGCCGTCCTCTACTACGGCGATGAGAAGCAGTTCGTCCAGGTGCCTCGCCCCGGCCCCTACACGTCGGCCACGTCCTTCCTGGACCCGCGCTTCTTCAACAAGGGCGCGAACCCCAACTTCCGCGGCATCGACTGGCGGGTGATGTCGAGCGTGGAGATTGACCGCAAGGAGCGCACCTGCTCCCTGACCTGCGGTGAGAAGAAGATTCCTCTCACCATGCTGGACGGTGAGCCGGCCGCGGAGCTGCTGCGCAAGGCCGCCTTCCAGCCCAACCCGCAGAAGTTCGTGCCCTACGCGCTACTGCGTGACACCAAGGGCGCCTACTACTTCGTGGACCGTGGCTTCCACGAGGCGGAGAAGAAGAACTACCGCGTCTTCATCGGGCCGCGCGGCAACCTGAAGGCTCAGAAGATGACCAACGTCATCTCCGACTCCGAAGGTGAAATCTTCTCCACCAAGCGCGGTGACCTCCGCCTGCTGCTCGACAAGGCGAAGCCCGCCATGTGGATTGAAAACACCAAGCGCCGCCTGGAGCTGCGCCAGGTGCCCGTGGATGAGAACCTGCCGCTCATCTACAACGAGCTCGGTGTGTACGAAGGCGCCCGCCTGGGCACGCCCTGCGACGACCAGTAGCCGTCCGTCAGCACGAGGGCCGGGAGCCGGCGTCCCACGGACGTCTTCCCGGCCCTTCGTGTCTTTGGCGTCAGCAGCTCACGGACGCGGCAGCGACGCCTTCAACTGCGCCACGCTCGCCTTCGGCTCCCGCAGCGCGCCGTCGCTTGAGCCCGCCACTTCGACGCAGCGGGCCAGACAACGCACCGCGTCTAGCGCATCACACGCGCACGGCACTGAGGACTCTCGCCTGGAGTGCGAGCAACCCGCGCTCGTTGGACTTCCAATGACGTTCATCCGTCCACGCGGTGACATGCGCTTCGGCGGAGGGACACTGGGACGGAACTGGAAACGTGGCATGTTGCGCTCGCCATGGCCGTCAGCGTCTTCGACCTCTTCAAGATTGGAATCGGACCCTCCAGCTCGCACACCGTCGGGCCCATGCGAGCGGCGCGCATGTTCGCCCGGAAGCTGGCGGACACGGGCGTGCTGGAGCGGCTCACCCGGCTCAAGGTGGAGCTGTTCGGCTCGCTGGGCGCGACGGGCAAGGGCCACGGCAGCGACAAGGCCGTGGTGCTGGGCCTGATGGGCGAGACACCGGAGGCCGTGGACGTGGAGGCCGTGCCCGCCATCATTTCCCGCTGGCGCGCGGAAGGCCGCGTGGCGCTGCTCGGTCAGCGCGAGGTGACGTTCCGAGACGGCGAGCACCTGGTCATGCACCGCCGCCGCTCGCTGCCCTTCCATCCCAACGGCATGCGCTTCACCGCCTCCGGCGCGGACGGCGCGGAGCTGGCATCGACCGCCTACTACTCCGTGGGTGGCGGCTTCATCGTCGACGAGTCCGCCGCCGCGGCGGGCAAGGACCCGCTGAGCAAGGACACCACGCCGCTGCCCTTCCCTTTCCACTCCGCCGCCGAGCTGCTGGCCCACTGCGAGCGCGAGCGCATGAGCTTCAGCTCGCTCATGCTCGCCAACGAGAAGACCTGGCGCGACGAGGCGGAGATTCGCGCCGGGCTGCTGCGCGTCTGGGACGTGATGCAGGCCTGCGTGCGCCGTGGCTGCACCAGCGGCGGCATCCTCCCCGGTGGCCTCAAGGTGGAGCGCCGCGCCGCGGGCATGTACCAGAAGCTCATCAGCCGTCCCGAGGCCGGCCTCACCAACCCGCTCACCGTGCTGGACTGGGTGAACCTCTACGCCCTGGCCGTCAACGAGGAGAACGCGGCGGGAGGCCGCGTCGTCACCGCGCCCACCAACGGCGCCGCGGGCATCATCCCCGCCGTCCTGCACTACTACTGGCGCTTCGTGCCCGGCGCGAACGAGGACGGCGTGGTGCGCTTCCTGCTCACCGCCGGTGCCATTGGCGTGCTCTACAAGGAGAACGCCTCCATCAGCGGCGCGGAGGTGGGCTGCCAGGGTGAAGTCGGCAGCGCCTGCTCCATGGCCGCGGGGGCGCTCACGGAGGTCATGGGGGGCACGCCGCTCCAGGTGGAGAACGCGGCGGAGATCGCCATGGAGCACAACCTGGGCCTCACCTGCGACCCCATTGGCGGACTGGTGCAGGTGCCGTGCATCGAGCGCAACGCCATGGCCTCCGTGAAGGCCATCAACGCCACGCGCATGGCCCTCCACGGCGACGGGCGCCACTTCGTCAGCCTGGACAAGGTCATCCGGACGATGCGCGACACCGGCCGCGACATGAAGGACAAGTACAAGGAGACGGCGCGAGGGGGGCTGGCCGCCAACGTGCTGGAGGTGGCCAACCTGAGCGTGGGCCTTCCCGAATGCTGAGCCGCAACCAATCTCCGTCGTAGTCGTTGTGCTGTGCGTAGGTTGCGTGGGGCGCCGGACACGCTCTAAGACGCGCGCCAGGAGCGCGGCCATCCCAGGCCGCCTCCTGAGGACCCACTCCCCATGCTCAAGAAGATTCTCGTCGGCCTCGCCGCCGTCATCCTGCTGTTCGTCGGCTTCGTCGTCAGCCGTCCGGACACGTTCACCTATCAGCGCGCCGCGGTGCTCCCCGTGTCCGCGGACATCGCCTTCGCGCTGGTGAATGACTTCCGTCGCTGGACGGATTGGTCCCCCTGGGACGGTCTGGACCCGCAGCAGCAGCGCACCTACTCGGGCCCGGAGTCAGGCACGGGCGCGGGCTACGCCTGGGTGGGCAATGACCAGGTCGGTGAGGGCCGGATGACCATCACCGAAAGCAAGGCCAACGAGCAGGTCACCATCAAGCTCGAGTTCATCAAGCCCTTCGCCGCCACCAACACCTCCACCTTCGCCTTCAGCGCCGCCGAGGGCGGCACCCAGGTCGTCTGGGCCATGTCCGGCGAGAACAACTTCATGAGCAAGGCGATGAGCCTGCTCATGGACATGGAGGCCATGATTGGGAAGGACTTCGAGAAGGGCCTGGCGACCATGAAGGACGTCGCCGTGGCCGACGCGAAGAAGCGCGCGGAGGCTGAGGCCGCGCGCGTAGCGGAGGAGAAGGCTCGCGCGGAGACCGAGGCCGCCGCTGCTGCTGCCCCGGCCGGGGAAGGTGCTCCCGCCGTGGCCGCGCCCGCCGTGCCGTGATGCACGCCTGACGCCACGAGGTCCGAGCGCGCGGTGGTGGACACTGCCACGCGCGCGAGTGCCGACTCGCCGACGTCCCCCCAAGCCTCATCGCCTCAGGGTGGACGCGGCCAGCGTAGACGGCGCCTTCACCTCTCTCGTTGGCGACAGGCTCCCATGAAACTGCGCAAGCCCTCGGCGAAGACCCGGCCCACCACGCTCAAGAGCGAAAGCCTCGAACCCCACCGGATGCATGCGGTGGGGAAGGTCCTCACCACGGACCAGGGCATTCCCATCTCGGACACGGACAACTCGCTGAAGGCCGGCATCCGCGGCCCCACGCTCCTGGAGGACTTCCACTTCCGGGAGAAGATGATGCGCTTCGACCACGAGCGCATCCCGGAGCGCGCCGTCCACGCGCGGGGCGCGGGCGCCCACGGTTACTTCCAGGTCTACAAGTCGCTGGAGAAGTACACCCAGGCCCGCTTCCTCACCGACCCATCCCTGCGCACGCCGGTGTTCGTGCGCTTCTCCACCGTGGGCGGCTCACGTGGCTCGGCGGACACCGTGCGTGACGTGCGCGGCTTCGCCACCAAGTTCTATACGGAGGAAGGCAACTTCGACCTGGTGGGCAACAACATGCCCGTCTTCTTCATCCAGGACGGCATCAAGTTCCCGGACTTCGTCCACGCGGTCAAACCCGAGCCGCACAACGAAATCCCCCAGGCATCCTCGGCGCATGACTCGCTCTGGGACTTCGTCTCGCTCGTCCCCGAGACGACGCACATGATCATGTGGCTGATGTCCGACCGCGCCATTCCGCGCAGCTTCCGGATGATGGAGGGCTTCGGCGTCCACACCTTCCGGCTGGTCAACGCGGCCGGCAAGGCGAACCTGGTCAAGTTCCACTGGAAGCCGCTACTGGGCAACCACTCGCTCGTGTGGGACGAGGCCCAGAAGCTGTCCGGCAAGGACCCGGACTTCCACCGCCGCGACCTCTGGGAGTCCATCGAGCGCGGTGACTTCCCCGAGTACGAGCTGGGGCTGCAAATCATCCCCGAAGGCGACGAGCTCAAGTACGGCTTCGACCTGCTGGACGCCACCAAGCTGCTCCCCGAGGAGCTGGCGCCGGTGCAGCGCGTGGGCAAGCTGACGCTCAACCGCAACCCGGACAACTTCTTCGCGGAGACGGAGCAGGTGGCCTTCTGCGTGGCCAACGTCGTCCCCGGCATCGACTTCACCAATGACCCGCTGATGCAGGCGCGGCTCTTCTCGTACCTGGACACGCAGCTCACGCGGCTGGGCGGGCCCAACTTCGCGGAGCTGCCCATCAACAAGCCGGTGTGCCCCGTCACCAACCACCAGCAGGACGGCTTCGGGCGGCAGACCATTCCCACGTCGCGCGCCAACTACCACCCCAACTCCCTGGGCGGCGGCTGCCCGGTGCTGGCGAACCCCGCGAGCGCCTTTCGCCACACCCAGGAGCGCGTGGAGGGCCACAAGATTCGCGCGCGCAGCGGCAGCTTCAGCGACCACTTCAGCCAGGCCACCCTCTTCTACAAGAGCCTGTCGAGGCCGGAGCAGGAGCACCTCGTGGCCGCGCTCGAGTTCGAGGTTGGCAAGGTGGAGCGCGTGGAGATTCGCGAGCGCGTGGTGAACCAGATTCTGGTGAACGTTGACCCGGAGCTGGCCGTGCGCGTGGCGCGCGCCGTGGGCGTCACGCCGCCGAAAGCGACCAGGCCCCCCAAGCCGTCCAAGGCCGCGGGCAAGAAGGCGGCACCCTCGGTGGAAGTGTCCCCGGCGCTGAGCATGGAGAACTCGCCGCATGACTCCATCCGGACGCGGAAGATCGCGGCCCTGGTATCGGACGGGTTCGCCGGCAAGGAGCTGGACGGCGTGCGCAAGGTGCTGGAGGAGCGCGGCGCGACGCTGGAGCTGGTGGGCCCCACGCTGAGCCCGGTGACGAGCCAGGAAGGCCGGGAGGAGCGGCCCCTGCGGACCTTCTCCACGGCGTCTTCCGTCATGTACGACGCCGTCTACGTGCCCGGTGGAGAGAAGAGCGTCGCGGCCCTGCTGCGCGTGCCGCTGGCGGTGGACTTCGTGCGCGAGGCCTACGTGCACTGCAAGGCGCTGGCGCTCTCCGCGGACGCCAACACCCTGCTGGACGCCGCGGGCGTGCGCGACCTGGAGGCGCCGCCGAGCAAGGGCCTGGACGCCACGCGCGGCGTCGTCCGCAGCGCGAAGGTGGAGACGAAGGGCTTCGGCCAGCTCTTCACCGAGTCCATCGCCCGCCGCCACTGGGAGCGTGAGGCCCCGCCCCCGGCGTAGCTCAGCCGCCTGAGCCCATCCGCCCCGCGAGCAGGCCCAGCACGAAGGCCAACACGGCCAGCAGTCCCGCCCAGACGGGCGGGACGCCCTTCGCGGAGGCGGAAGGGCTCGCGACGCGCACCGCGCCCGCTTCCTCGGGGACGATGACGCGGACCTTGATGACGGCCTGGGTGAGCACGGCCTCGACGTCGGTGAGGAAGCGCTCATACTCCTCGGCCTGCATCTCCAGCGGCTCGCCGTGGTGAAGCGCGTACCGCTTCGCCACCGCCTCGAAGTTGCGGAGCTGGGCCTCACGCTTGGACACGTCCACCCAGCCACACGTCAGCGAGGTCCCCGCGCCCTTGCGAGGCACCAGGGAGATGGCCTGCCGCGCCAACTTCCCGCCCGCGGTACTGGGCCCTTCCGGCTCGTCGATGCGCAGCACCCGGTGAGGGCCGCGGCCATACATCTTCGTCGACAGCGCGTCGCGGAGCTGCTCGGCCAGCAGCGCCGAGTGGTTCGCGAACATCGTCCGCAGCGCTGGAGCCTCTTCCGCGGCCACCACCTTCGCGCCCAGGGGCTCCAGCGGACTCAGCCGCACCACGCCCACGCTGGCGGGGGACGCACTGGCCTTCGGCGGGCTGGCGCGCTTCTCGGGGGCGCTCGGGGCCTTCGCCTCCGGGCCTCCGCGCGGCCTGGGAGGTTTCTGAGGCATGACCTCCGTGTGGACTTCGGCAGGCGGCGCTGGAGGCTCGGTCCGCGCGCTCCTGGCGGCACTGCGTGAGCGCCCCGCCCGGGCGGGCCTCGCGTCCGGGACGGGCCCCATCCGCGTCTCCAGCGCGGGAGGCTCCAAGGGGGGCAGGTCCTCCTCGTGGGAGAAGGACTCCACGGGGCCCATGCGCGTTTCCTCGAAGCGGGGCTCCACGGGCCCCATGCGCGTCTCCTCCGGGCGCGTGAAGAGCGGAATGTCCCGCGTCGCGTCCTCGTCCTCTTCCGGGGCGATGCGTGGCTCCTCGGAACGCCCCGGGCGACCGGGCCGCCTCTTCCCGTCAGACATGTCCGTCCCTCTCCCAGGCGAGCATACTTCAAGGCCGGGCCGGCGCCCCTTCACGGACGCCTCCCAGCCTTCACCGCCCTGGATGCCGCGGACTCAGGCCCCCGGCGCCGGGGCCGGCGTCTCGCCGCGCGGCAGGACGGCCTGCATCACCAGGCTCAGCGCCACCACCAGCGCGCAGCCGATGACGTTGAACCAGAGGTAGCCCACGTCGGAGAGGAAGAAGAGGGCAATCACCGTCGCCTGGGAGATGACGGCCGCCGCGAACACGGCATGGCCGCGCACGTGTTTCACGAAGAAGGCCACCAGGAAGATGCCCAGCACCGTGCCGTAGAAGATGGAGCCCAGGATGTTCACCGCCTGGATGAGGTTGTCCAAGAGCGACGCGAAGGTCGCGAAGCCCACCGCGACGACGCCCCAGAACACAGTGAACAGCTTCGACGCCACCAGCACGTGCCGGTCAGAAGCGTTGCGCTGGAAGACCCGCCGGTAGAAGTCCACCGTCGTCGTCGTGCCCAGGGCCGTCAGCTCGCTGGCGATGGAGCTCATGGCCGCGGAGAGGATGACGGCGATGAGCAGGCCGAACAGGCCGCTGGGCAGCCAGCGCTTCACGAAGGAGATGAAGATGTAGTCGGAGTCCTTCGTCTCCGCGCCCGGCAGCGCGCGGGACACCAGGTCCTTGGCCTCCTTGCGGACGGCGCTCGCCTCCTCCGCGCGGCCCTGAAGCAGCGCCCGCGACGCCGCCCCTGCCGCCACGTCGCCTGAATCGACGGCCGACAGGTAGCGCTCCACTTCCGCGCGCTTGCCGGACTGGACCTGCTCCCACTTCGACTCCAGCGCGGCGTACTCGGCCGCCTGGGCCGTGCCCTGCACGCGGGTGCGCAGCGCCTCGTTGAAGAGCAGCGGCGGCGTGTTGAACTGGTAGAAGGCGAAGACGAGAATCCCGACGAAGAGGATGAGGAACTGCATCGGGATTTTCAGCACGCCGTTGAAGAGCAGCCCCAGCCGGCTCTCGGAGATGGAGCGGCCGGAGAGATAGCGGCCCACCTGCGACTGGTCCGTGCCGAAGTACGACAGGGACAGGAACAGTCCTCCGGTGATGCCGGACCAGAAGTTGTAGCGGTCCTGCATGTCGAAGTCGAAGCTGACCACGTTCATCCGGCCGAAGGCACCCGCGACGTCCACCGCCTTGCCGAACGACACGTGCTCCGGCAGCCGCCAGACGATGACGATGGCGGCCACCACCATGCCGCCCATCATCACCACCATCTGCTGCTTCTGCGTCTGGCTCACCGCCTTGGCCCCGCCCGTCACCGTGTAGAGGATGACCACCGCGCCCATGACGATGACGGTGGGCTCCAGCGGCCAGCCGAGAATGGCGGAGAGGATGATGGCGGGCGCGTAGATGGTGATGCCAGCCGCGAGTCCACGCTGGATGAGGAAGAGGAAGGCGCCCAACAGCCGCGTCTTCAGGTCGAAGCGTGACTCCAGGTACTCATAGGCCGTGATGACATTCAGCCGGTAGTAGATGGGCACGAAGACGGCGCTGATGATGATCATCGCGATCGGCAGTCCGAAGTAGAACTGCACGAAGCGCATCCCGTCCTCGTAGGCCTGCCCGGGGACGGAGAGGAACGTGATGGCGCTGGCCTGTGTGGCCATCACCGCCAGGCCGATGGTGGGCCACTTCAGCTCGCGGCCGCCGCGCAGGTACTCGTCGCTGGTGGCCGTCCCTCGGGACTTCCAGAGGCCCCACGCCACGATGAACGCGATGGTGCCACCAAGCACCATCCAGTCGAGCCCCGTCACGAATACACCTCCGTGAGCACCCAGCCCAGGGCGAGGAACAGGACGAAGGTGCCCAGCACCAGGATGTAGATGTTGCGCCACGAGCCCAGCAGCGGCGGCGCGTCATCGAGCTCGGGCCGGGGCGCGGGGACCTCGGCGGAAGGCTCACTCGGATTCAGATGGGGGGCAGTGCTCATTGAGAGAGGATGTTGGCCAACAGGCGGTAGGCGCCGGGAACGCCGGCGGGAAGCTGACGGAAGAAAGCGAGGCCCGTGTAGATGAACGTGCCCTTGCCATGGCGAGCGACCAGCAACGCGCCCTGAAGCGGTGCCTCGCCAGCATCGTGCATGGCGAACACGGGCTGGTAGCGAGCGTCCCATGACGACGCGAAGTAGAGGCCGCGCTCCTGCACCCAGCCCTCGAAGTCCGCGGCGGTCAGCGCATTGGGCGCGCGCAGCAGCGGCTCATCAGCGCGGAGCGGTGTCATCACCGCCGTCTCATCCGTCACCCGGTCGCGGCCAATCTCCAGCGGATAGGGGCCTACGAAGGACGTGAGCGGCCCCACGCGGCTGTTGGTGTTGTACTGCACCACCAACCGGCCGCCGCCTTCCACGTACTGGAGCAGCCGCTCCCGGTGGACGGCGAGGTGCGTGTTGGCGTTGAAGGCGCGCACGCCCACGAGGATGGCGTCGAAGCGCTCCAGCTTCTCCTGGGCCAGCCGCTCCTCCGGGAGCAGCGTCACCTCGTAGCCCACCGCGCTCAGGCTCTCCGCGACGCGGTCGCCCGGCCCGGGGATGTAGCCGATGCGCTTGCCCTTCGTGGCCAGGGAGAACGGCACCACCGTAGCCGTGGAGGGCTGGCGCACCGTCAGCGGCGGGATGTGGGGATAGGACACGGAACGGGCACGCCAGGACCAGGCGCGGTCCCCCATGTCGACATTCACGGAGAGGTCACCCTTCCGCGTCGAGCCCTGAGGCGGCGTCACCTGGAAGGTGATGGTGTGCTCGTCTCCGCGCGCCTCGAACTTGAACGCGACCGCCGAGGGCTCCACGCGCCAGCCGGGCGGCGCCACCATTCGCACAATGCCCAGCACCTGGTCCATCCCCGCGGCCAGCACCACCGGCACGGCACGGGACTCGCTGTTGGGGAACATGAGCACGTCCTGCGCCAGCGTGGCGGTGACGGGCGGGACGACCTCGAAGTCACGGTAGAGCTCGCCGCGCACCGGGTCCGTCCAGACGTAGACCACCGGACGCACCGCGCGGAAGCGCCGGCCCGCGACCTTGTATTCGAACGCCACCGACAGCGCGGGAACGCCCTCTGGCTGGCCGGTGAGCGCGCGGTCCTCGCCCTCCAGCGTGTAGAGCCCTCCCGTGACGGGCTCGCGGAGCCAGTAGGGCGTGGAGATGGGCGCCGTCGTCGGCAGCGTCACCGTGCGCGACAGCTTCAACGGCACGTTCGCCCCCAGCGCCTTCCCCACGGCCTCGGGTTTCTCGCCTGGCAGCGTCAGCCCCACCCACTCGACAGCGGCGGGCGAGCGGTTCAGCGCCACCACGTCCAACGCCACGGGCAACCCCGGGATGCCCGTGGGCGCGGCGGCACGCACCTCCAGGAACAGACCCGCGCAGGCGGCGATGAGCGCCTCCGTCTCCCGCAGCTTGGGCGCCTTCCACGGATGGGTGTCCGGCAGCGCGGTCAGCGCCTCGTGGACGCGGACGAGCGCGGGAAGGGAGCGGTGGGGGGCGCGCGCATCGAACGCCTTCGTCGCGGCGGCCACCGCGCGGGACACGGCCTCGGAGCCCTTCCAACGACTCCAGGAGAAGTCGAGCCCCTCGAACACGTCGCGCTTCGGCAGCGTCCCCGCCAGCGGCGTGAAGTACTCCGTGCTGGGGCCTCGGTCCACGGCCTGGCCGAAGCCCTGGCTCTTGTGCTGGCTGCGGCTCTCCGCGGACACCTCGCCCCATGAACGCCCGAGCAGCGCGTCGTAGCCGCCCACCTCCAGCTTCACGTAGCGGGACAGGTCCTCATCGGGTTTGAACCACCATTGGGAGGCGTTCTGCAGCAGGCGGTCCGCCTTCCATGGCTTCACCTCGGAGAGTTGCTCGGGGAAGCGCTTCGGGTCGGCGGCGGCGATGAAGGCCTCCGCCGCGAGCTGCGCGGAGGCCGTGTGGTGGCCGTGGTTTGGCGGCTCCGTGGTGAAGCGGGTGATGATGACGTCTGGCTGGAAGCGGCGGATGGCGAGCACCACGTCCGCCAGCACCTCTTCATGTCCCCAGATGCGCAGCGCCTCTTCCGCGCTCTTCGAGTAGCCGAAGTCCCGCGCCCGCGTGAAGAACTGCTCCGCGCCGTCCACGCTCCGCGCGGCGAGCAACTCGTGCGTGCGGATGAGCCCTAACAGGGCGTCCTGCTCGGTGCCGATGAGGTTCTGCCCACCATCGCCGCGCGTCACGGACAGGTAACCCGCGCGCAGGCCGCGCTCTCCCACCAGCCACGCGAGCAAGCGCGTGTTCTCGTCGTCCGGGTGGGCCGCGACATAGAGGACACTGCCCGTCACACCGAGCCGCTTCAGACCCGCCGCGATTTCACCCGCATGGAGCTGCCGAGGAGGCTGCGCCAACGCCTTCGACCCGATTCCAAGGCTCATGGCCAGCGTCATTCCGAGAAGCAGGTTCCGCATTCGGGCGGACCCTATAACAAGCCTCTCCCCTGCGCGCGGCTCGCGTTCGCCCCGGGATGACACACGCCGTCACGGCCGCACATGACGTGCAAGCGTGCACTTCCGGTGGCGCGCCCGCCGCGACCTGTTATCACGGCATGCCGTGACGTCCCCGTTCTCGACCGCGTGGCTTCGCGGAGATGCGTCCGCGCTCTCCTTCCTTCCCGACGACTATCGACACCGTGAAGCGCGCGCCCGGGCCGTGGCCGCCGCCGCGTCGCGCGCGGTGTCGCCCGCGTTGCTGGACGTCCTCGGCGCGCAGAACGCGCGCCTCGCGCCCAGCCCCGCGCGGGAGCGCAACCTCGCGCTGCTCGCGAAGCCTGGCACCGTGGCGGTGGTGACGGGGCAGCAGATGGGCCTCTTCCTGGGGCCGCTGTACACGCTCTACAAAGCCGCATCCGCCATCGTCACGGCGCGCGCGCTTCAGGAAGAAACTGGCCGGCCCTGTGTTCCCGTCTTCTGGCTCCAGACGGAGGACCACGACCTCCCTGAGATTGACCACTGTGTCATCCCACGTCCGGGCGGAGGGCCCTGTCGCCTGGCGCTCGAGCTTCCGGATGCAGCAACGTCTCGAGCGCCCATCGCCCACCGCCACCTTGGACCGAGCGTCCTCCCCGCCCTGGCCACCCTCCGCGCCGAGCTGGAAGCAGAACCCCATGCGGAGGAATTCCTCTCCCTGCTGGAGCGGGCTTACCGCCCTGAAGCCACGCTCGCGGGAGCCTTCACCGACGTCCTGTCCTCTCTCTTCGCCGACGAGGGACTCGTCTTCCTCGACCCGAGAGACGCACGACTGGCGCCCCTCGCCGCGCCCGTGCACCGCTTCGCCCTCCAGGAAGCGGGGGCACTCTCCTCGGTGCTCGCGGCCCGAGCGGAGGCGCTCACCCGCGCGGGCTACACGGTGCAGGTCCATGTCCGTCCGGGCTCGCCGCTCAGCTTCTTCTCACCCGATGCACTCGATGGCCCTCGCTACCGGCTGGACCCGGCGGAAGCGGACGCCTGGAGTCTGGTGGGTCACCCGGAAAGCAGCGCCATCACCCAGGACGCGCTGCATGCCGCCCTGGAGCGAGAGCCGCTGCGCTTCACCACGTCCGCGCTGCTGCGCCCCCTCCTCCAGGACACCTGGCTCCCCACGGCCGCGTATGTCGGCGGCCCGGGCGAGCTGGCCTACTTCGCGCAACTGGCACCGCTCTACGCGCACGCGGGACGTCCGATGCCACTCGCCATTCCCCGGGCCCGCTTCCGCGTGCTCGATGACCGCGCGCGACGGTGGCTGGGCAAGGTGGGGCTCCAGCCGGATGAGGTGAACGTGCCGCGCGACGCGCTGCTCACGCGGCTGGCCACGCGTGATGCCCCGGAGTCGCTGGAGACACCCGAAGCCCTGGAGGCCCGCCTCTTCGGCGCATTCGCCTCCGAGCTGGAGCGCGTCGCCGGGCAGGTGTCGGCGGTGGACGCGAACCTCCAGGACGCGCTGCGCCGCACCCAGGGCACGGTGCGTGTCGCGGTGTCCCGGCTGACGGGCCGTTACCGCCGCGCGCTCGCCCGGCGTGATGCCACCGCGGCCGAACAGGTGGACCGCCTGCGCACCTTCCTCTTCCCGGAGGACGCGCCCCAGGAGCGAATCCTCGGGCTGCCCTACTTCGCCTGCCGCATCGGGACGCGTGCGTTCACGAAGAGGGTGCTGGACGCGTGTGTCCCCTTCTCCGGTGACTCGAAGGACCTGACGCCATGAGCGCGAACGGCACCGCCTACGGCATCGACGTCCTCGCCTTTGGCCCCCACCCGGATGACGTGGAGCTGTTCTGCGGCGGGCTGCTGGCGAGCATGGCCGCCCGTGGCTACCGCACCGGCATCGTCGACCTGACGCGCGGCGAGAAGAGCTCGCGCGGCACGCTCCAGTCCCGCGCGGAGGAGACGGAAGCCGCCACCCGCGCGCTGGGGCTGGCCCACCGGGAGAACCTGGAGCTGCCCGACGGCTGGCTCAATCCGTGGGCGGGCTTCGACACGCCCGAGCCCGAGCGCGCCCGCACCGCCGCCGTGGCCCGCGTGGTGGAAGCGCTGCGCCGCCTGCGTCCGGAGCTGGTCGTCGTGCCCTGGGAGCAGGAGCGCCACCCGGACCACGAGGCCGCCAGTGCGCTGGTGACGCGCGCCCTCTTCTTCGCGGGCGTGCGCAAGTTCGACGCGGAGCCCGCCGCGGAGCCCTTCACGCCGCGGCAGGTCCTCTACTACCCGATGCGGCACCTGACCGAGCCCAGCGTCATCGTCGACGTCTCCGCCGTCTATGAGCGCAAGCTGGCGGCGGTGCACTGCTATGCCAGCCAGGTACTGCCCCGTCCGGACGCCCCGCCCACGCTGGTGGGCTCACCGCTGTCGGTGTCCTCGCTGGAAGCCAGGGATCGCTTCCATGGCGCGCAGATTGGCGTCACCCACGGCGAGCCCTACATCCTCCGCGAGGCGTTGGGACTGGCCGACCCGCTCGACCATTTTCGCAGGAATAGCTTCGCCAAGCCCCTGTTCTTCCCGTCACGCACATGAACGCCCCGCTCAACGTGGCCATCACCTGCTTTCCAACCTTCGGTGGCAGCGGCATGGTCGCCACGGAGATTGGCCTTGCGATGGCGGACCGGGGCCACCGCGTCCACTTCATTGCTCGGGACCTGCCGGTACGCCTCCATGGCGCGAACCGGAAAGTCGTCTTCCACGAGGTGACGGAGAGCGACTACCCGGCGCTCCAGCAGTCCGGCACCTATCCCATCGCGCTGGCCTCCAAGATGATCGAGGTCGCCAGCTACGAGCGCCTGGACATCCTGCACGTCCACTACGCGGTGCCCCACGCCACCGCCGCGTGGATGGCGCGCGAGGTGCTGGGCCACAAGGCGCCGCGAGTCGTCACCACGCTGCACGGGACGGACACCACGCTGGTGGGAATCGACCCCAGCTACCTGCCGATTACGCGCTTCTCCATCACGCGAAGCGACGCGGTGACGGTGCCGTCGGCCTACCTGCGCCGCGCGACGTGGCGGGGCTTCGACATTCCCGAGAGCGTCCCCATCGACGTCATCGCCAACTTCGTGGACACCGCCCGCTATGCCCCGGTGCGAGACCGCGCCTGCCTGCGCGCGCTCTTCCCCGCCCTGCGTGACCACGAGCCGGTGCTCATCCACGTCTCCAACTTCCGGCCGGTGAAGCGCATCACCGACGTGGTCGCCATCTTCACCGAGGTCCACCGTCACCGTCCCTGCCGCTTGGTGATGGTGGGAGACGGTCCGGAGCGCTCGCCCGCGGAGCGGATGCTGCGGGAGATGGGCCTGGAGGGCCGCGTCGCGTTCCTCGGCAAGCAGGACCGCTTCGAGGAACTGGTCGCCGCCTCCGACGTCTTCCTGCTCCCCAGCGAGCAGGAGAGCTTCGGGCTCGCCGCGCTGGAAGCGCTCAGCTGCGGCATTCCCGTGGTGGCCAGCGACCTGGGCGGAATCCCGGAGCTCGTCACGCATGGGGAGACGGGCTTCCTGGCGCCGCTGGGTGACGTCCCGGCCATGGCCCGGCACGTGCTCACATTGGTCGAGGACGCGGAGCGTTGGCAGGGCTTCTCACACCGCGCGCGGGCACAGGTCCTGGAACGCTTCCAGAAGGAACCCGCCATCGACCGCTACGAGGCGCTCTACCGCCGGCTCCTGACGGGGCCCCTCCGTCGCTGAGGAGCCCCGGGAGCGGCTGGCTACTTCTTGTTCTTCCACTCCGCCAGCGCCTTGGAGACCTGGTCACGGTAGAAGAAGTTCTTGTCCTTCTGCCCCAGGTCCCACGCGGTCTGCGCGGCCTTGCGGGCCTCGCTGTACTTGCCCATCTGCGACAGGACGCCCGCGCGAACCCAGTGGTTGTACCAGGTGCCGTTGGCGGCCACGGCCGCGTCGGCGTGCTTCAGCGCGGCGGCGTAGTCCTTGGTGGCCTCCGCCACGTAGGAGGCGGCGCTCACGTGCATGCCGGCAATGCCCTTCTGCGCGTCCTCGATGTTGGCCTTCGCGATGGCCGCCGTGTCCACCGTGATGGGGACGGAGACGCGCAGCTTCTCCCACTCCAGGTCCAGCCGCGTGCTGTTGTCCGTGGTGTCGGTGAAGAGGTACGTCAGGCGCTCACGCGACGGAATCTCCGTGGTGGTGGCGCTCACCGAGGCCACGTCCTTGGAGGTGTCGTAGGGCGCGCCGCCCCGCCACAGGCCCAGGTCCGTGTTCAGCATCACCTTCCAACCCTTCTGCGAGGGCAGGCTGACGATGGCGTAGGAGCCCGCCGGAACGGCCTTGCCGCCGAAGGTGACAGGGTGGCTGAAGGTAATCTTCGTCGCCGAGTTGGCGCCGCTGCGCCAGGCCTTGTCATTGGGGACCAGCTCGCCCCAGACCTTCCGGCCCTTCACCGCGGGGCTGGAATATTCGACGGAAATCTCGGAGACGCCCACCTCCTGCGTCACCTTCGCGGCGGGGCTGGAGGCCGGCAGTTTGAGCTGAGCCAGCGCGGGCATCGCCGACAGGGTCATGAGCGCGGAGGCCATACAGCTGAGAAGCTGGTTCTTCATCGTCCTCACTTCGTCCTTTCCGACCCGGAAGGGTCGCAGAGCCGGCGGAGTGTATAGACGAGGTCTCGCTCCACCTCACGTTCCACCTTGGCCTGCACCGCGTCATGCGGCGACCTGCCAGGGAGGGGCTCGGGCGCCCCCTACACACGAAAGGAGGTGGACATTCCGTGACATTGCGCGATTCCCCCGCGCGTCCACACTGGCCATGCTGCGCGCCGAGGAGGCCCATGAAGCTCACGCGGCTCGAGGTCCATCACTACCGGAACGTCGTCCCTGGCACCTCCCTGGTGTTCAGCCCGTCGTACAATCTGGTGCTGGGGGAGAACGGCACCGGCAGGACGACGCTGCTGGAGCTCATCTCCACGGTGCTCGGCTCGGACTTCTCCGGCCGCATCCACGAGCCGTTCGCGCTGGAGTACGACCTGGCGTTTCCGGGCATGAAGCTGCACGTCTTCGTCCGGAACGAGGAGAACGCGCCGGCGCCGGACACGGAGGCACCGCCGAGAAAGGGCTCCGCGCTGATGCCGCTGCGCACGCCCGCGCTGGACTCCTCGCTGCACCCGCGCATCGAAGTGGACGTGCAGCTCCATTCGCCGTCGGCCCGGTTGGTGATGCGTGCGGACGCGGCGGGCATGGACTGCAAGGTGGACGGCGAGGCCGTGTGGTCGCGGAGCATGCACTGGTCGCTGCTGGACCGGTCGGTGTGGACCCTGCTGTTCATGACGGCGCAGTACATCGACGCGGGGATGAAGGAGCGGCTCAAGGAGCTGCTGCGCCGCACGTTCCTGCTGGCGCCCCAGCGCTTCGATGAAGCGCTGGGGATGTTTGAACGCATCGGCGCCATCCGCTACGCCATGGAGGTGCGGGACGGCGAAGTGTTCCCGCTGGGGTTGATGGCGCTGCCCACGTGGATGCCGGGGTGGCTGCGTGAGCAGATGGAGCAGCCAGCCGTTACGGACGTGCTGGAGCTGACGCACGACGCGCGCGAAGGCAGCTTCCTGGCGAAGTTCGTGGCGCTGGCGGGCTTTGAGGCGGGCCGCTTCCGCGTGGAGGTGCTGGAGAAGCGGTCGTTCGAGAACGGCGGGCGCGTGGGCTTTGGGGGCTTTGGCTTCGAGTTCACGCGGCGCGATGGCCGGGTCCTGACGCACGAGGCGTTGGGCTTCGGGCAGAAGCGGCTGCTGTCACTGCTCTATTACCTGGACGTGAACGAGGACTTCGCCATCGCGGACGAGCTGGGCAATGGGCTGCATCCGCGCTGGGTGGAAGCGAGCATGCGAGAGCTGGGGGCACGGCAGGTATTTCTCACCAGCCAGAATCCGCTCCTCTTCGAGCACACGCTGTTTCCGTCCGCCGAGGCACTGAGGGCGTCGCTCCTGCTGTGTGGCAACACGCGAGAGGACGGACCGGAGCGCATCGCGTGGAAGAATCCCACACACGAGGTCGCGGGCCGGCTCTTCGACGCGCACGGGCTGGGCGCACACCCGCTGGCGGAGCTGCTGCGCCAGCAGGGCCTGTGGTGAGCCCCAACCATCGGCACCTCCCCGCGGGCGCGCGTGTCACTGGCGGGTGTCCCCGAGGGCGACTGCTCGCTGGCGCATTTGCGTGATTGCCTCGCGAGTGCGGTCGAATCTCCCAAGAAACAGCGCCTCGGGACTCCTAGGGTGGCGCATGGGAGGCCCGGGTAGCGGGAACGGCTCGCATGCGGCGCATTCGTGTCATCGACAGTCATACCGGGGGAGAGCCCACGCGCGTGGTGACGGACGGAGGCCCGGAGCTGGGAACGGGCGACCTGGCGAGCCTGCGCGAGCGCTTCCGCGAGAAGTTCGACGCCTTTCGCAAGGCCATCGTCTGCGAGCCCCGTGGGTCCGACGTCATGGTGGGCGCGCTGCTGTGTCCGCCTGTCAGTGCGTCGAGCGTCGCCGGCATCATCTTCTTCAACAACGTCGGCTATCTCGGGATGTGCGGCCACGGGACCATTGGCGTGGTGAAGACGCTGGAGTACCTGGGGCGCATCGGTCCTGGCGTCCACTCGCTGGAGACTCCCGTTGGCGTGGTGAAGGCCACGCTGCATCCGGATGGGCGCGTCAGCATCGCCAATGTGCCGAGCTACCGGTGGGCGCATGACGTAGCGGTGTCCGTGCCGGGACATGGCGAGGTGCGCGGCGACATCGCCTGGGGCGGCAACTGGTTCTTCCTCTCCCGCGCCACGCACCTGCCGCTGGAGCTGTCGCGGACTCCCGCGCTCCTGGCGTACACCTCCGCCATCAAGCAGGCGCTCTCGGACCAGGGCATCACCGGTGAGGGCGGCGCGGAGATCGACCACGTCGAGCTGTACGCCCCCTCTCCGACGCCGGGGGTGGATGCTCGCAACTTCGTGCTCTGTCCAGGGCTGGCCTATGACCGCTCGCCATGTGGCACCGGGACGAGCGCGAAGGTCGCGTGCCTGGCCGCCGAGGGTGTGCTCGCGGAAGGCGCGACGTGGGTGCAGGAGAGCATCCTCGGCAGTCGCTTCGAGGCGCGCTACGTCCGTGACGGTGCGCGCATCCTGCCCACCATCACCGGCACCGCGTCCGTCAACGCGGAGGCCACGTTGCTGGTGGACCCGACGGACCCCTTTGCCTGGGGCATCGGATGAGCGCCTTCGACTGCGTCATCGTCGGCGGTGGCATCGTCGGCGCGGCGCTCGCGGATGTGCTCAGTGCCGACGGCGTGTCGGTGGCGCTCGTCGAGGCGCGGTCCATCGGTGCGGGGACGACGGCGTGCGGCATGGGCCACCTGGTCGCAATGGATGACAACGCGGCGGAGCTCGCGCTGACGTCGTGGTCCGTGTCGCTGTGGCGTGAGCTCGCGGATGGATTGCCTCGCGCGGTGGAGTACGACGCGTGTGGCACCCTCTGGCTCGCCGCCGATGACGAGGAGATGGCCGCTGTCTCCGCGAAGGTGGCCAACTACCGCGCCGCGGGGGTCCGTGCCGAGGTGCTCGACAGCGCGGCGCTCCATGAGGCCGAGCCCGCGCTTGCTCCGGGACTCGTGGGGGCGCTGCGTGTCGTGGATGATGCCGTGCTGTATCCACCGCTCGCCGCGCGGACCTTCGCGCTGCGTGCCCAGGCTCGGGGTGCGCGGCTGATGACGGGGAGTCCGGTTCGGGAGTTGCGCCCGGGAAGCGTCGTGCTCTCCCATGGGGAGGTATTGACGGCACGGCACATCGTGCTCGCGGCGGGCGTGGCTAGTCCCGCGCTCTGCCCTGGGTTGCCCATCTCTCCGCGCAAGGGACACCTGCTCATCACCCGGCGCGGGGCTCCCGTGGTGCATCACCAACTGGTGGAGTTGGGCTACCTCAAGAGCGCGCACGGCACGGACGGCGCTTCCGTGGCTTTCAATGCCCAGCCGCGTGTCACGGGGCAACTTTTGCTGGGCTCGTCGCGACAGCCGGGCGATGCGACGCGCGAAGTGGACGCGGCGCTCCTGGAGCGCATGCTGAAGCGCGCGGCCATGTTCCTTCCGGGGCTCGATGGCTTGCAGGCGCTGCGCGTCTGGACAGGGCTGCGTCCGGCGACACCCGATGGTCTGCCCTTGCTGGGGCCTCATCCGGAGAAGCCGTGGCTCTGGCTGGCTTGTGGCCATGAGGGGCTCGGTATCACCACCGCCACGGGCAGCGCGCGACTGGTGGCGGACCAACTGCTCGGGCACACCAGCGCCATCGATGCGCGTCCGTATTCACCCGCGCGCTTCCTGACGGTGTCCTCTCGGGAGCTCGCTCATGCGTGAGCCCACGTCGAAGGCCACCACGCGCGTCACCCTGCGCATCAATGGCCGTGCTGTCACGGTGCCGGCGGGAACGTCGGTCGCGGCTGCGCTGGCGATGACGGACAGCTTCGTCAGTCGCGCCGACTTGAGCGGGCGCCCCCGCGGGCCCCTCTGCGGAATGGGTGTCTGCTTCGAGTGCCGAGCCACCATCGATGGTGTGCCCGAGGTCCTCATGTGTCTGACACCGTGCCGTGAGGACCAGGAGGTGGTGACCGATGCGTGAGGCCTGTGACCTCGTGGTCGTCGGCGCCGGACCTGGCGGACTCGCTGCCGCTTGCCGCGCGGCCGAGGCGGGGCTGGAGGTGCTCGTCCTCGACACCCAGCCCGAGCCCGGTGGTCAGGTCTGGAGAGGCGAGGCCCGAAAGGGCGCGAATCGCCTCGCGCGTCGGTGGCTCACCCGCTTCGCGGCGTCGGGCGCTCGCTTCCGTCCAGGCGCCCGCGTCGTTGCCGCGCCCGAGCCGGGAGTGCTCCTGGTCGAAGAGGGCTCCTCCTCGTTCGCGGTGCGCTACAGCCGCGCGGTGCTCGCCACTGGCGCGCGCGAGCGCTTCCTCCCGTTCCCCGGTTGGACACTCCCGGGCGTGCTGGGCGTCAGCGGCCTCCAGGTGCTCATCAAGGATGGCCTCCCCATTCGCGGCAAGCGCGTGGTGCTCGCCGGCACGGGCCCGCTGTTGCTCGCCGCCGCCGCGACGATTCACGCCCACGGTGGCGAGGTCCTCTACATCGCCGAGCAGGCCTCCGCCGAGAGTCACTGGGGCTTCGCCCTCCAGCTCTGGCGACACCCGACCAAGCTGCTCCAAGGCGCCTTGATGTCCGCGGCGCTCATCCGCGTGCCCACGTCCACGGACGCTTGGGTCATCGCCGCCGAAGGCGAGGGCCGGGTGGAGTCGGTCCGCCTGTCCGTGCGCGGTCGCGAGGAACAGTTGCGGTGCGACTACCTGGGCGCGGCCTACGGGCTCGTGCCCAATCTGGAAGTGGCCCGGCTGCTGGGCTGTGAGACCTCGGCCGGCACGGTGGTCGTGAACGAGCGCATGGAGACGCGCGTCCCCAAGGTCCACGCCGTGGGCGAGCTGCTCGGCATCGGCGGCATGGACCAGGCGCTCGTCACCGGAGAGCTGGCCGGACTCGTCGCCGCCGAGCAACCCATCCCCGTCGAGCTGGAGCGCACCTGGCATCGCGTCCGCGCGTTCGCCGCCCAGCTCGCGCGGCATGACGCGCCACGCGCGGAGCTGCGACGACTGGCCACGCCCGACACCCTGCTGTGCCGCTGCGAGGACGTGCCCCTGTCCGCGCTGGAGGGCTGTCAGAACCTGCGAGAGGCCCGGCTGTACGCCCGCCTGGGCATGGGCGCCTGTCAGGGCCGCACCTGCGGCACGGCGGCGCAAACCCTCTTCGGCTGGTCGGGCGAGGACGTGCGCCCACCATGTCTTCCCGCGCGCATCGGCAGCCTGCGCCTTCCCTCGGACGTTTCCTCTACCCACACGAGAGAGTCATGAACCTCTGGACTGGTGTCCTCCCCGCCATCACCACCCCCTTCAACACGGACCTGTCCGTCGACCACGGCACGGTGCGCTCACACGTGCGCTGGCTGGTGTCGCAGGGATGCACTGGCATCATCCCCTGCGGCTCACTGGGCGAGGGCGCGACGCTGAGCCAGGAGGAGAAGGCCGCGGTGATGCGCACGTGCGTGGACGCGGTGAAGGTGCCCGTCATCCCGGGCATCGCCGCCCTGTCCACGGCGGAGGCCGTGCAGCTGGCTCGCGCCGCGGAGGAGGCGGGCTGCGCCGGGCTGATGGTGTTGCCCCCGTATGTCTATTCCAGCGACTGGCGCGAGATGAAGGCCCACATCTCCGCCGTCCTGCGCGCCACGAAGCTGCCGTGCCTGCTCTACAACAACCCCGTCGCCTACAAGACGGACTTCACCCCCGCCCATCTCGCGGAGCTGGCCGCCGAGCATGACAACGCGGTCGCCGTGAAGGAGTCCTCCACCGACGCCCGTCGCGTCACCGCCATCCGCGCCCTCCTGGGAGACCGGCTGGCCGTGGGCGTGGGCGTGGACGACTGCCTCGTCGAGGGCGTGGACGCGGGCGCGCGCTTCTGGGTGGCGGGGCTGGTCAATGCGTTCCCCGCCGAGTCCGTGCGACTGTTCGAGCTGGCCCTCGCCGGAAAGAAGCAGGCCGCGTTCGAGCTGTACCGCTGGTTCCTGCCGCTCTTGCGCCTGGACACCGTCACCAAGTTCATCCAGCTCATCAAGCTGGTCCAGCAGGAAGTCGGCTGGGGCCACGAGCGGGTGCGTGGGCCTCGGCTGGAGCTGGCGGGTGCCGAGCGCGAGGAGTGCCTGCGCGTGCTGCGCGAGGCCCTGGCGAACCGGCCCGCGTTGTAGTGCCCCGTCGCGAAGTGTCCTGTAGCGAAGCTGGAGGGGCGATGGGCCCCTCCCGGAGTGAGGTCGCTGAATGAGCTGGATGGGACTGTCCTTGATTGGCGCCGAACGCGGCGAGCCCGGTGGGCCGACGTTCACCGGATGGAATCCCGCGGAGGGCGTGGCGCTCGAGCCTCGCTTCCACGGCGCGCGGCCCCAGGAGGTGGAGCGGGCCTGCGTGCTCGCGGAGCAGGCCGCCCCCACGCTCGCGGCGCTGCCCTCGCGTCAGCGCGCCGTGTTCCTGGAGCACGTCGCCGAGGCGCTCCTCGCGGCGGAGGCGGACTTCCTCGCCGTGACACCAAAGGAGACCGGACTTCCCCCCGCGCGCATCCAGGGAGAGCTGGGCCGCGCGGCCGGACAGTTCCGTCAGTACGCCCGGCTGCTGGCGGAAGGCAGTTGGGTGGATGCGCGCATCGACCGTGCCTTGCCCGAACGCCGTCCCTTGCCGCGTCCGGACCTGCGCTCCCTGCTGCGCCCCGTGGGGCCGGTGGCCGTGTTCGGCGCGAGCAACTTCCCGCTCGCGTTCTCCGTCGCCGGAGGTGACACCGCGTCCGCGCTGGCCGCGGGCTGTCCCGTCGTCGCCAAGGCCCATCCCGCGCACCCCGCGACGTCAGAGCGCGCGGGCCTGGCCATCCGCGCGGCCGTGGCGGCGTGTGGGCTGCACGAAGGCGTGTTCTCGCTCCTGTTCGACGCGGGCACGGAGGTGGGCGCCTCGCTCGTGAGTCACCCCGCCATCCGCGCCGTCGGCTTCACGGGCTCGCGTGGCGGAGGACGCGCGCTGATGGCGCTGGCCGCCGCACGGCCTGTCCCCATTCCCGTCTTCGCGGAGATGGGCTCCATCAACCCCATCTTCCTCCTGCCGGAGGCGCTGGCCGCCCGTCCCCAGGCGATGGCGGACGCGCTGGCCACGTCCATCCTCCAGGGCGCGGGCCAGTTCTGCACCTCGCCTGGCCTGCTCGTGGCGGTGGAGGGCCCGGGGTACGAGGCCTTCCGCGCGCGGCTCGCGGAGAAGCTGGGGGCCGCCTCGGCCGCGCCCATGTTGACGCCCGCCATCGCCGAGCGCTTTCGCGAGGGCGTGAGCCGTCTCGCCGCTCGCACGGACACGCGGACCTGTGCACGGGGTGAGTCGAGGGCCGCGCTGGGCGCCGCCGCGCTGTTCGAGGCGGAGGCCCGCGTGGTGCTCGCCGAGAGCGCGCTCACGGAAGAGGTGTTCGGAAGCTGCGCGGTGCTGACGGTGGCGCGTGACGCGGCGGAGCTGGTGCGCGTGGCCTCCAGGCTGGAAGGCCAGCTCACCGCGACGGTGATGATGGACGCGGGAGACACGGCGCTGGCCGCCGAGCTGCTCCCCACGCTGTCGGACCGCGTGGGGCGCGTGCTGATGAATGGTGTCCCCACGGGCGTGGAGGTCTGCCCGGCCATGGTGCATGGCGGTCCCTTTCCGGCCAGTTCGGATGGCCGCTTCACCGCCGTGGGCACGGGCGCCATCCGCCGCTTCGTGCGGCCGGTGTGCTACCAAGATGTGCCGGACGCGCTGCTCCCGCCGGAGCTGCGCGATGCGAATCCCCTGAACCTGTGGCGAACGGTGGAGGGGGCACTGAAGCAGGAGTGACTCCCAGGTGCCCTGTCTTCACCCGGGAGTCACTCCCGGGCTTCACGGCGCAGTGTCGAAGCGGGCCTCCAGCTTCACGCCCGCGAACGCCGCGCGGGCCCTCACCATGGCGTAGTAGTAGACGCCGGTCAGCGGCGAGGGGATGTCCACCACCTCGTCGTTGCCGGCCAGATACGGCCGGTAGTCATACGCCGTCGTCGACGGCCACTGATTGGCGCGGACGTAGAGGTCCGCGTTGCCCGTGCCGCCGCTCATCTGGAAGCGCAGGTTGCGCGCGCCGGCGGGCACCCAGAGGTAGAAGTACTGGATGTCGTTGCCAGCCAGCGGGCCCCGGTAGCAGCCGTTGTCCAGCATCCGGGTGTCCGCGCCCGTGCACTGCGTGCCGGTGCCAGGCCCCGGGCCCGGGTCCGGATTCGCGCAGGTGCTCGGGTCGGTCGCGGTGGAGACGCAGTCAATCCACTGGTGGAACTCCGCGTCGTTCGCCGAGCCCAGGCTGTCCAGCGACGTGCGATACCCGGTGTAGTTCCCCGCGCGGAACTGGCTGACGAAGGTGTCCACCTGCGCCGGGTGGCGCTCGAACATGAAGCGCACCGCGAGGTAGCCCCAGTAGTACACGCGCTCGGTGCCACTGTTGTAGTCGTTGCGCAGAATCTGGCTGAGCTGGAAGCGCTTGCTGGTGCCCAGCTCCACCGCGGACGCGTTGTCGTCCTTCTTGGAGACGTACTCCCCCAGCCCTTCAATCCACCAGATGGTGGGCTGGCTGATGCTGTCACCGAAGCCGCCCTTCATGTTGAAGCGGCCATCCAGGTAGTGGACGTACTCGTGGCGCAGGTTCCAGATTTCGAACGCGGGCCGAACCCACTCCGCCTCGTAGGCGATGAAGCGGGCCTGATTGCCGGACGCCGCCGGGTCTCCCTCCAGGTACATGCCGCCGTTGTTCGTGTCGATGCCGAACAGCGCGCCGGCATACGTCTGGTAGTCCAGGCTGCTGTCGAAGATGACCATCTCCAGCGACGTGTTGTTGTCACTGGCGACGGGCAGGCGGCCCGTCTTCAGCTTGTCGTGGAAGTAGGACTCCTGCGTTGCGAGCTGGTCGCAGCTCTGCGCGAGCTGCGTGGCCGTCATCTCCTGGGCGCGCATGCGCAGCGTGGCGCCGCAGTTGTGCGTCACGCGGAGCACCGCCTGCTCCAGCGTCCGCCGGAAGTCGCAGATGCCGTAGTACGCGCAGTTGGCGCCGTCGTAGAAGTCGGCCATCTCCGCAGCGCCCACCCAGACGCCCGCGGTGGGGCCCGTCATCGAGTGGCTGGTGATGAGCGCCTTCACCTTGGGGCGCGTCTTCGTCTGCAGCGTCCCCGCGTACTGGAGGAAGCGGGACAGCTCGCGGGCCGCGTTGACGGAGAGGTACTGGTTGTCCGTGCCCAGCAGGTGCTCGGTGCGCAGGCCGAAGGAGTCCAGCGAGTCGATGATGGACGGGTCCTGCTGCACGGCCGCCACGAAGTCGTCGTTGTAGTGGCCTCGGAACAGTCCGACGAACACGTTGTTGGTGGCGCTGCGCATGTACCAGAAGGCCTGGGTGGTGTCGTTGAAGCGGTCCAGCAGGCCCTTGAAGGTGCCCAGGTGCCGCGCGTTCTCCCCCGCGCTGTCGATGAGCGTGACGAACTCCTGCAGCACCGCGCCGTGGTCGTCGTTGACGTCCCGGAAGTGGCTGTTGGCCACGAAGGCGGCCAGGGCCGGGCGGATGGCGTTGGCCAACGCCGTGCCGTAGCTGCCCACGACGTCCGGGGCGTAGTACTGCACGTAGTACCCCGCGCGCAGGAACATGATGAGCTGGAGCGTCTGGCCGTTGTTGTTGCCCCCATAGCCTTGCGCGCTGGAGGTGAGCGCGTTGGCGATGGTGACCATCTTGCTCTCGATGAACACCTGCCGGGCGAGCGTGCCCGTGACGCTGAACAGCGTGTTGATGCACTCCGTCGTGGAGCCCTTCACCAGCGTGACGAGCGCCGTGCCGGTGGCGGACCCGAAGGCCGCCGTGTCACACGCCAGCAGAAGGCGCTTCGATGCCGGTGGGGTGAGGGCCTGACGTAACTGCTGCGGGGGGACATCCGGCTGCCGCTCGTCGGGTTGGATGCGTTGGTGCGCGTGCTCCAGTCCATGGACGCGCTGAGCAGGCTCGACCGGGAGAGGACCTCCGGGGCGCGCCTCCGCTCCAGGTGCGAACAGGGCGAGACAACAGATGGCGAGGACGATGTGACAGCGACACCAATCAGCGATTGGACTGCGCATGGCTTCGTGCTCCTCGAATGGGGGGGGCTTGCCGCACGGTGTCGTCCGTTTCGAGTGACACCGACGTGGGTTTCACGCGGTGTTCAAGGTATTCATGAGCACGTGTGACATTCTTGTGTCTTTCCCATGTGGGGACGAATGGAAACCACCAAGACGCGTGAAACCTTGGAGCACTGGCGGATGGGCTTCATGGGGCGGGTGGCGAATCCGCTGTTCGCGGAGGAGCTGTTCGACCGGGTGCCGGACATCGTCTTCTCGGTGAAGGACATCCGGGGGCGCTACGTGTGCATGAGCGAGGCATGCGCGGAGCGCTGTGGCCTGAAGAGCAAGGCGGCGGCGGTGGGGCACACGGCGCACGAGCTGTTTCCCCAGCACATGGCGGACCGGTACGTGCGACAGGACGAGAAGGTGTTCCAGACGGGACGCGCGCTCGTGGACAACCTGGACCTGACGTTGTTCAACAACCGCAAGCCGGGCTGGTGTCTGACGAGCAAGGTTCCGCTGTTCGATGCCACGGGCGAGGTGATGGGGCTGGCGTGTCTGTCCAAGGACGTGCACGAGCCGGGGCGCGCGGGGCTGGTGGACGAGCGCTTCGCGGGGACCATCGATTACATCCAGGCGAACTATGGGGAGCGGCTGCGCATCGACTCGCTGGCGCGGCGGGCGGGGATGTCCGCGGCGCAGTTCGAGCGGCGGATGCAGCGCATCTTCCAGCTCTCAGCCGGGCAGTTCATCATGAAGACGCGCATCGACGCAGCGGCGGAGCGGCTGGTGGAGGATGCGCAGCCCATCGCCGCCATCGCCCTGGCGGTGGGTTTCTGTGACCAGAGCGCCCTGTCTCGCCAGTTCAAGCAGGTGACGGGGTTGAGCCCGCGACAGTACCGGCAGCTCGTCGTCGCCACGTCCGTGCCGGGAGCGCCACGGGGCAAGCAGGCTCGCTGAAGCCAGGCCACCTGGCGTGAAGTTCACGCCGGTGTAGCCACAGCAACCCGCTTAGAACCGCCCCGCCCGAGCCTGGTCGAAGTCCACGCGGTGCTTCATGTACAGCGTATCCAGCATGTGGTTGCTGATGGGGTTGGCATTCCCATCCGTGAACCGGTGCACCACCGCGCCCTTGCCCGCGTCCTTCAGGAAGGCCGTCGGGTCCACGCTCCCGCCCAGGCCCGTGAGCGTGGGCACCGGGTCCGCGTTGTTGACGTAGTGCACATACTTGGGCCCATCCACATACCGCGTGGACGCCGCGCCAAACGTTTCCACGCTCAGCTTGCCCAGCGTCTTCTCCACCTGCGCCTGGGACATGCCATCCTCGATGCGCAGCCGCTTCGCCACGTCATCCAGCGCCCGCGCGGTGATGAGGCCGCCCTGGCTGTAGCCCATGAGGTGCACCTCTCGGCCCGCCTTCAACTCGCTGTAGAGCGTGTCCGCCAGTGCATCCACCGCGGGGTTGTGGCCCTTGTCCAGCTTGTCCGCCACACACTGCGCCAGGTCCGCCACCAGGCCCTGCGTCGCGTTGTGGATGCCCACCACCTTCGCGTCCGCCGTCTCCGCGATGGCCTGCATCTCACTCAACTGCCCCGACGTCGGCGTCATGATGCCGTTGACGTAGAGAATCGTCTTCGACGGGTTCGGGTTGTCCAACGGTGTCACGCCTGGGATCTCCTTCAGCGGCGTGCCGGGCGGAAACGTCTGCCCCTTGGCCCCCACGAACTTCCCGTCATTCATCCGGTCCGGCTTCGCATCCCCGCCGAAGATGCGCTTCAGCTCATTCACATGCGCGGCCTGGAAGACGTCCTTGCCCATCTCGATGAAGCGGGGCACGTCGGCGATGCCGCCCTTGATGGCATCCACCACCCCGCCCACCAGGGAGTTCTTCGGAGCCGCCGTGGGTGCCTTCACAGTCGTAGGGGTGACGGCGCTGCGGCTGCGGTCGATGGGGCTCACGAGGGCCTCCTGCCCGGTGGGGGAAGGGTGTTCTCCCCATCTTCTCAAGCTCCCAGAGGGAAGTTGCGTCCTCCCACCTCGCGCGTGTCAATCCATACGGAGGGCACGCGACATGCCGCGTCAATGCGACACGGGCGGTGAGGGCTCACGCGTTTCGGGGTCATGGTGGTTCAGCGTCTGCTCCGCCTGCTCGCGATGGAGGCGCATCGTGGCCGTCTCCTCCTCTTCCGTCCGCTGACGCCGCTTCACCAGGCCCTGCGTCTCATCCACGAACCAGAACACCACCCGGAAGAAAGCCGAGATGACCGTGATGAGCAGCGTGGACAGCACCCAACTGAGCACGTAGCCGGGCCAGCCTCCCACGGACACCCGAATGACGTTCGTCCCCGTGAGCGGCACCAGGACGAAGGCCACGTAGTGCGACACGCAATAGGGGCACGACACCAGGTAGCCCAGCCACGAGTCCTTGCCCCCCAGCCGCGCGCGCAGCGGCGCGAAGATGCGCTCCCGGGACAGCGTCTGCGACACGCCCATCACCACGGCGGAGACTGCGAAGAGCTGGAAGAGGTCCCCCATGTCGCCAAGGTGGCGATGACTCGCCGGGCAAGAAACAGCGGGCCGCCATGAGGG